>NZ_JBSSLX010000058.1:0-30161 GCF_053890995.1 Micromonospora sp. I033
CGCCGACCCGAACATGGCCTCCTACCGGATGAGCGTGGACAACCTCGCCGACTGGATCGCCACCCGCGGCTACAGCGCCTCCTGACCGGCGAACCGCTGAGCAGGAGCGAGCACGAAGGGCCGGCCCCCACAAGGGGCCGGCCCTTCGTCGTGTCCGAGGACCGTGGCTGAGGACCTGGCTCAGGACTCGGCGAGGACGCCGAGGATCCCGTCGCCGTACTTGGCCAGCTTGTTGTCGCCGACGCCGCTGATCCGGGACAGCTCGGCCAGCGAGGTCGGCGCCTCGGTGGCGATCTGCCGCAGGGTGGCGTCGTGGAAGATCACGTACGCCGGGACGCCCTGTTCCTTGGCGGTGGCTGCCCGCCAGGCGCGGAGCCGCTCGAACACCGGGACGGCGGCCGGCGCGAGGTCGGCCACCACGGTCGCCGCTCCCCGGGGCTTGGCGGACCGGCCGGACGCCGGCCGCTCGGGCTCGCGCCGCATGGTGACCGTCCGCCGGCGGCCCAGCACCTCGGCGCTCGCCTCGGTCAGGGCCAGGGTGCCGTAGTCGCCCTCGACGGCGAGCAGGCCCTCGGCGAGCAGTTGCCGGACCACGCCCCGCCACTCGGCCTCGCGCAGGTCGGTGCCGATGCCGAAGGTGCTCAGCGAGTCGTGGCCGTGCTGGTCGATCTTGTCGGTGTGCCTGCCGAGCAGGATGTCCACGCAGTGCCCGGCGCCGAAGCGCTGGTGGCGTTCCCGGTCGAGCCGGTAGACGGTGGAGAGCAGCTTCTGCGCGGCGACCGTGCCGTCCCAGGATTCCGGCGGCTCCAGGCACGTGTCGCAGTTGCCGCAGTTGGCGGTGCCGCCCTCGCCGAAGTATTCGAGCAGCTGCGCGCGGCGGCAGCGGACCGTCTCGCAGAGCGCGAGCATGGCGTCGAGGTGGGTGGCGAGGTTGCGCCGGTGGGCCAGGTCGCCCTCCGACGTCTCGATCATCTTGCGCTGCTGCACCACGTCCTGGAGCCCGTACGCCAGCCAGGCCGTCGACGGCAGCCCGTCCCGCCCGGCGCGGCCGGTCTCCTGGTAGTAGCCCTCGACCGACTTGGGCAGGTCGAGGTGGGCGACGAAGCGGACGTCGGGCTTGTCGATGCCCATGCCGAAGGCGATGGTGGCCACCATGACCAGCCCGTCCTCGCGCAGGAAGCGCTGCTGGTTGGTCGCTCGGGTCGCCGCGTCGAGCCCGGCGTGGTAGGGCAGCGCCGGGATGCCGTTGGCGACCAGGAACTCGGCGGTCTTCTCCACCGAGGCCCGGGACAGGCAGTAGACGATGCCGGCGTCGCCCGGGTGCTCGTCGCGCAGCAGGGCGAGCAGCTGTTTGCGCGGCTCCCGCTTGGGCACGATCCGGTACTGGATGTTGGGCCGGTCGAAGCTGGCCACGAAGTGCCGGGCGTCGGTGAGCTTGAGCCGGGTGGCGATCTCGGTGCGGGTGGCCGCGGTGGCGGTCGCGGTCAGCGCGATCCGCGGCACCCCCGGCCAGCGCTCGTGCAGCATCGACAGGTTGAGGTAGTCGGGGCGGAAGTCGTGCCCCCACTGCGAGACGCAGTGCGCCTCGTCGATCGCGAAGAGCCCGATCCGCCCGCGCTCCAGCAGCGCGACCGTGGCGCGCGTCGCGAGCGCCTCCGGGGCGAGGTAGAGCAGGTCCAGCTCGCCGGCGAGGAACGCCGCCTCGACCCGCCGCCGCTCGGCGAGGTCCTGCGTCGAGTTGAGGAACCCGGCCCGGACGCCGACCGCGGTGAGCGCGTCGACCTGGTCCTGCATGAGCGCGATCAGCGGCGAGACCACCACCGCCACGCCGTCGCGGACCAGGGCCGGGATCTGGTAGCAGAGCGACTTGCCGCCCCCGGTGGGCATCAGCACCAGCGCGTCGCCGCCGGCCACCACGTGCTCGACGACCTCGTGCTGGAAGCCACGGAAGGCGTCGTAGCCGAACACCCGGCGGAGCACCCGCAGGGCGTCCTCGGTCCGCTCATCGGTGGGGGAGACCATCCGCGCAGTCTACGAGCGCCCGCCGACAGCACCCCGCCCCGAACGGGCGCGTGGCGGGAACCAGGACCTCCACGAAGCGGCAACCGGATCTCGACAAAACGGACAAGCGCCTGTTCCGGTCGTCACCCCGTGGAATCCCGGACGGGGTCGCAGCCGTTAGAGTCGCTGACTGACCACGCGCGGCCGACCGGCCGCGGCGCCACGGCTGGGGGTAGCGGGTGAGCGAGGCGCGGACGGCGGGAGACCTGGTGCCGACCAACGCGGAGACAGCTCTCGGGCGGCCGGCGCCGGCCGAGGCGGAGACCACCCTCGTGGTGGTGACCGGCCTGTCCGGCGGTGGCCGCAGCACGGTGGCCCGGGCGCTGGAGAACGTCGGCTACTACGTGGTGGACAACCTGCCCCAGGCGCTGATGCTGGACATGGCCGAGCTGGCCTTCAAGGCCGGCGGCGCGGCCCGGCGTACGGCGATGGTGCTGGACGTCCGCTCGCGGGCCTTCTCCACCGACCTGGCCGGGGCGATCCGGGAGCTGCGCGAGCGCGGCTTCCAGCCCCGGGTGGTCTTCGTCGACGCCGACGACGAGGTGCTGATCCGCCGGTTCGAGAGCGTCCGCCGCTCGCACCCGTTGCAGGGCGACGGGCGGCTGGCCGACGGGATCGCCGTCGAGCGGGCGCTGCTGGAGGAGGCCCGGGACCAGGCCGACGTGATCATCGACACCAGCCACCTGAACGTGAACCAGCTCCGCCGTCGGGTCGAGGAGCTGTTCGGCGGGGAGGACTCCCGCCGGTTGCGGATCACCGTGCTCTCCTTCGGCTTCAAGTACGGCCTGCCGCCGGACGCCGACTTCGTGATGGACGCCCGGTTCCTGCCCAACCCCTACTGGGTGCCGGAGCTGCGCGAGCACACCGGGCGCGAGGAGGCGGTCAGCGCCTACGTGCTGGGCCAGGAGGGTGCGGACGCCTTCGTGGCCGGGTACGCGGACCTGGTCAACGCCACCACCGCCGGTTTCGAGCGGGAGGGCAAGCGCTACCTGACCGTGGCCGTCGGCTGCACCGGCGGCAAGCACCGCAGCGTGGCGATCGCCGAGGAACTGGCCGCCCGGCTGCGCCGTTCCGGCATCGCGGCCAACGCCCAGCACCGGGACCTGGGGCGGGAATGACCCCGACCAGGGTGGTCGCCTTCGGCGGCGGGCACGGGTTGTCGGCGTCGCTGCGGGCGCTGCGGCACTGCGTACCCGAACTGGACCTGGACATCACCGCGGTGGTCACCGTCGGCGACGACGGCGGCTCCAGCGGGCGGCTGCGCGCCGAGCGCGGCGGCCTGCCGCCGGGTGACCTGCGGCAGGCGCTCGTCGCCCTGGCCGGCGACCACCCGGCCACCCGGCGCAGCGCGGCGCTCTTCCAACACCGCTTCGCCGCGGCCGGGGCGGGCGGGGGACCGGCCGATCCGCTCGCCGGCCACGCGGTCGGCAACCTGCTGCTGCACGGGCTGACCGAGCTGCTCGGCGATCCCGTGGTGGCGCTCGACCACGCCGGCGCGATGCTCGGCGCGGTCGGCCGGGTGCTGCCGATGTCCCGGCAGCCGGTCGGCATCGAGGCGCGGGTGCGCGGCGCCGACCCGGACCGCCCCGACGAGGTTCGCACCCTGCGCGGCCAGCACCAGGTGGCGGTCACCTGCGGCACGGTGGAGTCGCTGCGGCTCACCCCGGCCGCGCCGGCCGCCTGCGCCGAGGCGGTGACCGCGGTGCGCGCGGCGGACTGGCTGATCTTCGGGCCGGGCAGCTGGTACACAAGCGTGCTGCCGCACCTGCTGGTGCCGGGCCTGGCCGACGCGATCGTCTCCAGCCCGGCGCGTCGGCTGGTGACCCTCAACCTGGTGGCCGAGAAGGAGACGTCCGGCCTCTCCCTGCCCGACCATCTGGACACCCTCCGGCGCTATCTGCCCGAGTTGAAGGTGGACATGGTGCTGGCCGACTCCAAGGCGGTGGGTGATCCCATGGCGGTCGAACGTGCGGCAGAATCGCTGGGTGCCCGGCTGGTCCTCGCTCCCGTCGCCGTCACCGACGGCACACCCCGTCATGATCCGGCCGCCCTGGGCGCCGCGCTGGTGCCCGTCCTGGGCGCCGATCGTTAGACACGTACGTAATCACCGGCGACACGCCGGAACCGGTCCGTGAGGGGGCGCGCAACATGGCGATGACGGCTGCGGTCAAGGACGAGCTGAGTCGGGTCGACGTGCCCAAGCCCTGCTGCCGGCGGGCGGAGATGGCCGCCCTGCTCCGGTTCGCCGGCGGCCTGCACATCGTGTCGGGTCGCGTCGTGGTCGAGGCGGAGCTGGACACCGGCGCGGTGGCCCGGCGGCTCCGCCGGGAGATCGCCGAGGTCTACGGCTACCCGAGCGAGATCCACGTGCTGGCCTCGGGGGGGCTGCGCAAGGGCAGCCACTTCATTGTGCGGGTGGTCAAGGACGGCGAGGCCCTCGCCCGGCAGACCGGCCTGCTCGACGTCCGGGGCCGCCCGGTGCGCGGCCTGCCGCCGCACGTGGTGGCGGCCAACGTCTGCTGCGCGGTCTCCGCCTGGCGGGGCGCGTTCATGGCGCACGGTTCGCTCACCGAGCCGGGCCGGTCCAGCGCGCTGGAGATCACCTGCCCCGGCCCGGAGTCGGCGCTCGCCCTGGTCGGCGCCGCCCGCCGGATCGGCATCACCGCCAAGAACCGCGAGGTGCGCGGGGTGGACCGGGTGGTGGTCAAGGACGGCGACGCGATCGCCGCGCTGCTCACCCGGATCGGCGCCCACTCCAGCGTGCTGGCCTGGGAGGAGCGGCGGGTGCGCCGGGAGGTCCGGGCCACCGCGAACCGACTGGCCAACTTCGACGACGCGAACCTGCGCCGCTCGGCCCGCGCCGCGGTGGCCGCCGCCGCCCGGGTCACCCGCGCGCTGGAGATCCTCGCCGAGGACGCCCCCAACCACCTGACCTCGGCCGGCCGGCTGCGGCTGGAGCACCGGCAGGCCTCCCTGGAGGAGCTCGGCGCGCTGGCCGACCCGCCGCTGACCAAGGACGCCATCGCCGGCCGGATCCGCCGGCTGCTCGCGCTGGCCGACAAGCGGGCCCGCGACCTGGGCATCCCGGATACCGAAGCGGCCGTCACGCCCGACATGCTCGTGGTCTGATAGGACCGGTGAGGCGTCGAGCTGCGAGGGGGATCACCACCCGCCGCAGCGCGGCGGCGCGCGCTCGGATAAGGTCGCTGCGTACGGCAAGGGGGCCGGCAAAGGCATCCCTCGCCGTGCTCACCGCCTCGGGCGGTCTGGTCTCCTGGGACCGCGGCGGGGTGGCCGAGATGAACCGTCAACGGCCGGCTCCACCGGTCGGCGAACAATCTCCGCCGGCCGGGTTCTGACGCCGGCGGACCAGAACGCGAGGAGATGGGACCTGTGACCATCCGGGTTGGCATCAACGGCTTCGGCCGGATCGGCCGCAACTTCTTCCGGGCAGTGCTGGCGTCCGGCGCTGACATCGAGGTCGTGGCGGTCAACGACCTGACCGACAACGCGACGCTCGCCCACCTTGTCAAGTACGACAGCATCCTGGGCCGCCTCCCGCACGAGGTGAAGGCCACCGCCGACGAGATCACCGTGGGCGGCAAGACCATCAAGGCGTACGCCGAGAAGGACCCGGCCAAGCTGCCGTGGGGCGAGGTCGGCGCCGACGTCGTCATCGAGTCCACCGGCTTCTTCACCGACGCCACCAAGGCGAAGGCGCACGTCGACGGCGGGGCCAAGAAGGTCATCATCTCCGCTCCGGCGAAGAACGAGGACGTCACCGTGGTCATGGGCGTCAACCAGGACCAGTACGACCCGGCCAAGCACACGATCATCTCGAACGCCTCCTGCACCACCAACTGCCTCGCCCCGATGGCCAAGGTGCTGCACGACACGTTCGGCATCCAGCAGGGTCTGATGACCACCATCCACGCGTACACGCAGGACCAGAACCTGCAGGACGCGCCGCACAAGGACCTGCGCCGGGCCCGGGCCGCCGCGCTCAACATCGTGCCGACCTCGACCGGTGCCGCGAAGGCGATCGGCCTGGTCCTGCCGGACCTCAAGGGCAAGCTGGACGGCTACGCGCTGCGTGTGCCGATCCCGACCGGCTCCACCACCGACCTGACCGTCACGGTCGGCCGGGAGACCACGGTGGACGAGGTCAACGCCGCGCTCAAGGCCGCCGCGGACGGCCCGCTCAAGGGCATCCTGGTCTACAACGAGGACCCGATCGTCTCCTCGGACATCGTCACCGACCCGGCGTCCTGCATCTTCGACGCGCCGCTGACCAAGGTGATCGGCAACCAGGTCAAGGTCGTCGGCTGGTACGACAACGAGTGGGGCTACTCGAACCGCCTGGTCGACCTCGTGAAGCTGGTGGGTAGCTCGCTGTGAGCATCCGCAACCTCGACGACCTGCTCGGCGAGGGGGTGTCGGGTCGGCGCGTGCTGGTGCGCGCCGACCTGAACGTCCCGCTCGACAAGCAGAGCGGTGAGATTACCGACGACGGCCGGATCCGGGCCGTGCTGCCGACCTTGAGCGCGCTGGTCCAGGCCGGCGCCAAGGTGGTCGTCTGCTCGCACCTGGGCCGCCCGAAGGGCGCGCCGGACCCGCAGTTCAGCCTCCGCCCGGTCGCCGGGCGGCTCGGCGAGCTGCTCGGCGCGCCGGTGCACTTCGCCGAGGACACCGTCGGCGACTCGGCCCGTTCCACCGTGGAGGGCCTGGCCGACGGCCAGGTCGCCCTGCTGGAGAACCTGCGCTTCAACAAGGGCGAGACCAGCAAGGACGACGCCGAGCGGGGCGCCTTCGCCGACCAGCTCGCCGCCTTCGGCGACGCGTACGTCGACGACGCCTTCGGCGCGGTGCACCGCAAGCACGCCAGCGTCTACGACGTGCCGGCCCGGCTGCCGCACGTCGCCGGCCGCCTCGTGCTGCGCGAGGTGGAGGTGCTCAGCAAGCTCACCGGCGCCCCGGAGCGGCCGTACGTGGTGGTGCTGGGCGGCTCCAAGGTCTCCGACAAGCTGGCCGTGATCGAGGCCCTGCTGCCCACGGTGGACCGGCTGCTCATCGGCGGCGGGATGTGCTTCACCTTCCTCAAGGCCCAGGGCCACGAGGTGGGCACCTCGCTGCTCGAGGAGGACATGGTCGAGACCTGCCGCAACCTCCTGGAGCGCTCCGGGGGCAAGGTCCTGCTCCCGGTCGACGTGGTGGCCGCGGACGCGTTCGCGCCGGACGCCACCCACGACACCGTGCCGGCCGACGGCATCCCGAGCCACCGGCTGGGGCTGGACATCGGCCCGGAGACGGTGGCCGGCTTCGCCGCCGCGCTGTCCCAGGCGAAGACGATCTTCTGGAACGGGCCGATGGGCGTGTTCGAGATGGCCGCGTTCGCCAACGGCACCCGGGGCGTCGCCGAGGCGATCACCAAGGCCGACGCGTTCAGCGTGGTCGGCGGCGGCGACTCCGCAGCCGCGGTCCGTGCGCTCGGCCTGGATGAGTCCTCCTTCGGGCACATCTCCACCGGCGGCGGCGCCTCCCTGGAATACCTCGAGGGCAAGACCCTCCCCGGCATCGCGGCCCTGGAGAACTGAATGGCGAGCACCACCCGCCGGCCGCTGATGGCCGGCAACTGGAAGATGAACCTGAACCACCTCGAGGCCAACCTGCTGGTGCAGAAGCTGGCCGCGAGCCTCAACGAGAAGCAGCTCACCGAGGTCGAGACGGTGGTCCTGCCGCCCTTCACCGACCTGCGCACCGTGCAGACCGCCGTGGACGGCGACAAGCTCCTGATCGGCTACGGCGCGCAGGACCTGTCGCCGTTCCAGTCGGGCGCGTACACCGGCGACATCGCCGGGCCGATGCTCGCCAAGCTGGGCTGCACCTACGTGGTGGTCGGCCACTCCGAGCGGCGGCAGTACCACCAGGAGGACGACGCGCTGGTCAACGCCAAGGTGGCCGCGGCGCTCTCGAACGGGCTCACCCCGATCCTGTGCATCGGTGAGGGGCTGGAGATCCGCGAGCAGCTCCGGCACGTGCCGCACTGCTGCGACCAGCTCGACGGCGCGCTGAAGGGGCTCACCCCGGAGCAGGTCACCAAGGTCGTCGTGGCGTACGAGCCGGTCTGGGCGATCGGCACCGGCAAGACGGCGACCCCGGAGGACGCCCAGGAGGTCTGCGGCGAGGTGCGCAAGCGCCTGGTGGAGACCTTCGGCCAGGACACCGCGGACCAGGTCCGGATCCTCTACGGCGGCTCGGTGAAGTCGTCGAACGTGGCCGCGATCATGGCCCAGCCGGACGTGGACGGGGCCCTGGTCGGGGGCGCCAGCCTGGACGCCGAGGAATTCGCGCAGATCTGCCGGTTCCCGGAGCACATCGCCCGCTGATCGCTCGCTATCCTTGACGCTGCCCGCCCGCCGGTCGGTGCCGCCGTGCCCGACAGGACCGGGCAGTGATCGCAACGAGAGGACTGACCCCCGCCATGCCGATCTGGTTCGCCTACACGATGATCGTGTTGCTGGTCATCACGAGCATCCTGCTCACCCTGCTGATCCTCCTGCACCGTGGTAAGGGTGGCGGGTTGTCGAGCATGTTCGGCGGCGGCGTCAGCTCCAGCCTGGCCGGCTCCTCGGTGGCGGAGAAGAACCTCGACCGCTACACCGTTCTGGTCGGGATCGTCTGGTTCGCCTGCATCGTCGGGATCGGGCTCTGGCTCCGGCTGCAGCTCGGCAGCGGGGCCTGAGCCGGCGCTCCGAGTCGTACAATCTGCGCGCGGTCCGTCACGGACCGCGCGCAGTTTGTTTTTCTCCGCGCGTCGCCCGCCGCCCATCCCCGTAAGCGGCGGTCCCCTCCGACGACAGGAGCGAGCAGCCGTGTCCAGTGGCAACGTCATCCGCGGCACCCGGATCGGGTCCGCCCCCGAGCGCTTCGAGCAGCGCATCGAGCCGGCGCCCCGCCGGCCCGTCACCTTCTGGTGCGGAAACAACCACCGCGTCCAGTTCCTCATCGCCGCCGAGGCGGAGACCCCGGAGACCTGGGACTGCCCGCGCTGCGGTGAGCCGGCCGGCCCCGACCCGGGCAACCCGCCCGGCCGGGCCCGGGTCGAGCCCTACAAGACCCACCTGGCGTACGTGCAGGAGCGGCGCACCCCGGAACAGGGCGAGGCGCTGCTCGCCGAGGCCCTGGAGACGCTGCGCCGGCGGCGCGGCGGGGCCTGAACACGCGGGAGCCCCGGCCCGCCCGGGCCGGGGCTCCGCCGTCGTTCAGCGCAGGCTGCGCAGCCGGGGCGGCACGTCGGCCGCCGCCGCCCGGTCGAGCAGCCAGAGGGTACGGGACACCCCGTGCACCCCGGCCGCCGGCAGCTGCACCGGCCCGGCCCCGGCGAGCGCCATCCCGACCGCCCGGGCCTTGTCCGCCCCGGCGGCCACCAGCCAGACCTCCTCGGCCGTGTTGATCGCCGGCAGGGTCAGCGTGGTCCGCACCGGCGGCGGCTTGGGGCTGCCCCGCACCGCGCTGACCGGGCGGTTGTCGTGGTGCACCGGGTGCTCCGGGAAGACCGAGGCCACGTGCCCGTCCTCGCCGACGCCGAGCATCAGCACGTCGAAGTGGGGGAGGGTGGCCGTCCCCGGCCGGGCGGCCCGGGCCAGCTCCTGCGCGTAGCCCGCGGCGGCCGCCTCCGGGTCGTTGCCGGCCGGCCCGTCGGAGGCCGGCATCGGGTGGATGCGGGCCGGGTCCAGCGGCACCACGTCCAGCAGCGCGGCCCGGGCCTGGGTCTCGTTGCGCTCCGGGTCACCGGCCGGCAGGAACCGCTCGTCGCCCCACCAGACGTCGACCCGGGACCAGTCGACCGCGTCCCGGGCCGGCAGCTGCCCGACCGCCCGGTACACCGCCGCGGCGATCCGCCCGCCGGTCAGCACCACCGACGCCTGACCCCGCTCGGCCTGCGCGTCGAGCAGCTTCACCACCAACCGGGCCGCCACCGCCTGCGCCAGCAGGTCGGGGTCGGCATGTACGGCGACACTCGCCTCACTCATCCATCGTGCCCTCGCGCTCCGACCGCCCCGCGGCGGTCACCTGTGCTGTCCGACCGCCGGGCGGCCCGTGCGGCGGTGCCGCTCACTCGTTGGCGGTCGCGCCAGCGTGGGCGGTCACCCCGGCCTCGGCCCGCTGGGCGGTCGCCGGATCCTTCCACACGTGCACCCGCTGGGCGGGCCGCTGGTCGAGCCCGGTCAGTCCGGCGGTCGCGCCGAGCGCCTCCGCGTAGACCTGGTCGGCGTCGAGCCGGCGCAGCTCCTCGGCCAGCTCGTCGCCGAGCGGCCGGCGGACCAGCGGCAGCGTCCGGTCCTCCTGGCCGGTCCGCCGGAAGATGGCCACGTTCTCGTCCCGGGTCAGCGTCAGCTCGTCGCCGTTGGCGCAGCGCAGCTGCACCTGGCGCATGCGGGGGAACTCGGCGGTGTGCTCCCAGGCCGGGTCGATGCCGAGCCGGGCGACCAGCCAGCCGCGCATCAGCGCCGCCGTCGGGTCGGTCCGCGGCGCCACCACGGTCGCCTCGGTGACCCGCGCCTGGGTGGTGTCGAACGCCCCGGCCACGAGGGTGCGCCACGGGGTGATCCGGGTCCAGGCCAGGTCGGTGTCGCCCGGGGCGTAGTCCGCGGCCCGCTGCTTCAGCGCGGCGATCGGGTCGGCGGCCTGCGCCGCGTCGGTGATCCGCCGGTCGGCCACCACGCCGAGGAAGTCGGTGGCGATCTCCTCCGGCGGCTCGCCGTGCCACCAGGTCACCACGGGCACGTCCGGCACCAGCAGCGGCATCACCACCGACTCGGCGTGCAGCGCGAGCCGGCCGTACATCCGGGTCACCACCGCCTCGCACGGGCCGAGCCGGCCGCCGACGACGATCTCCGCGTCCAGCCGGTTGCGGTCCCGTTCGACGTCGGAGCGGACCACCACGAGCAGCCGGCACGGGTGGGCGGCCGCCGCGATGGTCGCCGCCGCCTCGGCCTCCCGGACCCGCTTCTCGTCGACCACCACGATCAGCGTGAGCGCCATGCCGCTGGCCACCCCGCCCGCGCTGCGCCGCTCGGCGGCCAGCGCCTTGACCACCTCGTTCCCGGTGGTGTCCCACAAGCCGATCAACGGAACCTCCTGGTTCGCTCGCAGTGCTCGCTCACGCTCTCCGCCAGGACCGGCCCTCGCGGGCCAGCATCTCGTCGGCGGCCCGGGGGCCCCACTCGCCGGCCCGGTACGGCTCCGGCGTGGTGCCCGCCCAGGCGTGCTCCAGCGGGTCCACCGCCTGCCAGCTCTGCTCCACCTCGGCGGCGTCCGGGAACAGCGTCCGGTCGCCGATGAGCACGTCCAGCACCAGCCGTTCGTACGCCTCGGGGCTGGACTCGGTGAACGCCTCGCCGTACTGGAAGTCCATCGCGATGTCGCGGACCTCCATGGTGGTGCCCGGCACCTTGGAGCCGAACTTCAGCACCACGCCCTCGTCGGGCTGGACCCGGATGACGAGCTGGTTGGGGCCGAGCGACTCCATGTCGGCCGGGTTGAACGGCAGGTGCGGGGCCGTCTTGAACACGATGGCCACCTCGGTGACCCGCCGGGGCAGCCGCTTGCCGGCCCGGATGTAGAACGGCACGCCGGCCCAGCGCCGGTTCTGGATGCCCAGCTTCACCGCCACGTACGTCTCGGTGGTGGACTCCGGCGGGACCCCCTCCTCCTCGAGGTAGCCGACGGCGCGTTCGCCACCGACCCAGCCGGGCAGGTACTGGCCGCGGACGGTGTCCTGGGTGACGTCCTGCGGCACCGTGATGGCCTTGAGCACCTTGAGCTTCTCGGTCCGGATCTCGTCGGCGTCGAAGCTGGTCGGCTCCTCCATGGCCACCAGGGCGAGCAGTTGGAGCAGGTGGTTCTGGAGCACGTCGCGGGCGGTGCCGACGGAGTCGTAGAAGGCGGCCCGCGTGCCGATGCCGACGTCCTCGGCCATGGTGATCTGCACCGAGTCGACGTACTTGGAGTTCCACAGCGGCTCGAACAGGTTGTTGGCGAACCGCAGGGCCAGGATGTTCTGGACCGTCTCCTTGCCCAGGTAGTGGTCGATCCGGAAGACGTCCTGCCGGGTGAAGACGTCGTCGACCAGGTCGTTGAGCGCCTTCGCCGAGGGCAGGTCGTTGCCGAACGGCTTCTCCACCACCACCCGGCGCCAGCCGCCGGACTTGGCGTTGTCCGCCATGCCGGTGCGGGCGAGCTGCTTGAGCACCACGGGGAAGGCCGCCGGGGGGATGGAGAAGTAGAAGGCGGCGTTGCCCGGGATGCCGTGGGTGTCGCGCAGCTCGTCGAGGGTGTCGGCGAGGTGGTCGAAGGCGGCGTCGTCGTCGAACGAGCCGCCGACGAACTTGATGTTGCCGGCGAGTCGGGCCCAGACCTCCTCCCGCCACGGGGTGCGGGCGTGCTTCTTGGCCGCGTCGTGGGCCAGCGACTCGAAGTCGCCGTCGCCCCAGTCGCGCCGGGCGAAGCCCAGGACCACGAAACCGGGCGGCAGCAGCCCCCGGTTCGCCAGGTCGTAGACCGCCGGCAGCAGCTTCTTCTTGGCCAGGTCGCCGGTCACCCCGAAGATCACCAGAGCGCACGGCTCCGGGATCCGTGGCAGCCGGCGGTCCTGAGGATCGCGCAGCGGGTTCATGCCGCCTCCTCGCTCCGCCGATGTCACGTCATTCATCGTCACGTCAGTGTCCGTCCGGCCGCGTCCAGTAGCTGGGCGACGCCCGCCGCCCGCTCGGTCAGGTGCAGGCGCAGCACCGGCCGCCCGCGACCGGCGAGGGCCCGCCGGTCGCCGGCGGCCTGCGCCGCCTGAAGGTCTCCGAAGGTGTACGGGCGGCCGGGCACCGGCAGGTCGTCGGTGACCGCGCCGGTCACCTGAAGGTGCCTGCCGGCCCGCGGGCCGCCCTTGTGGTACTGCCCGGTGGAGTGCAGGTACCGCGGTCCCCACCCGAAGGTCACCGGGCGTGCGGTAGCCCGCGCCAGCAGCGGGCGCAGCCCGGCCACCGACGCGTCGGCCCCCCGGTCGAGGTAGGCCGCCACCGCCAGGTAGCCGTCGTCGCCCAGCCCGTCGAGCAGCCAGCGCAGCGCGCCGGCCAGGTCGGCGGGGGCCCCGGCCGGGGCGTACACCTCGATGGCGCCGTCGGTGGCCGAGGGCGACTCCGCAGGGGGCGGGCCGGCGGCGAGCAGCCGCGCGGTGTGCTCCCTGCTCTCGGCGACGTCCGGCTGGTCGAACGGCTCGACGTCGAGCACGGCGGCGGCGATCGCGGTGGCGTACTGCCAGGTGAGGAACTGCGCGCCGAGCGGGCCGTTGACCGCCACGTCGGCGGGGCCGGGTGCGACGCCCGGGCCGAGGGCGCCGCCGTAGCCGACGGTCAGCACGTCGGGGCCGGTGGCGCCGGGGGCGTCCGGGGACTCGACCACCACCGGCAGGACGCCCCGGCCGGCCTTGCCGGTGGACTCGGCGAGCAGCTGCTCGGCCCAGTCGCCCAGCCCGTCGAGCCCGGTGCCGTCGGACACCAGCGCGACGGTGGCCCGGCCGGTGGTGGCCGCCGCGGCGAGCGCCGCCCCGAGGGCCAGCCCCGGGTTGTCCCGGTCGCGGCCCAGCGCGCCGGCGACGGCCTCGGCGTCGTCGAGCAGGTCGGCGACCGGCACCCCGGCCAGCGCCGCCGGCACCAGCCCGAACGCGGTGAGCGCCGCGTACGGGCCGTCCACCTCCGGGTCGGACTGGATCACCACGACGCCCAGCTCGTCGGCGAGCGCCTCCAGCGGGGAGCCGGGGTCGGTGACCACGACGAAGTGCCGGGCGGTCTCCGCCTCGCTCATCCCGGCGTCCAGGAACGCCTGCCAGTAGGCCCGCCGGACGCTGTCGGTCTCCACGGCGTCGGCGGAGTTGCCGGCGACCACCACGACCGTGCGTCCCAGCCGCTCGGCCAGGGCCGCCCGGACCTGACCGGGGTCGGTGGTGTCCAGCACGGTCAGCGGCCGGCCGAGGGTCCGGGCGAGCACCTCCGGGGCGAGCGCCGAGCCGCCCGTCCCGGCCAGCACCACGTGGTCCAGGTCGGCCAGCTCCTCGGTCAGCTCGGCGAGCTGGGGGAGAAGCTCCCGGCTGCGTTCGTGGGTGTCCAGCCAGCCCAGCCGGGCCCGGGCCGTCGCCTCGGCGTCCGGCCCCCAGAGGGTCGGATCCTTGGCGGCGAGCCGGCCGGGGAGGCCCGCGGCGACCAGCGCGGCCCGCACGGACGCGGGCGCGGACCCGTCGACCGCGTCCGCGCCGTGCACGGCCAGCCCGGCGGCGATGTCCGCCCGGCCGGCCAGCAGGTCGCTCACCTCACCACCCCGTCCTCGTGGCGCGGTGCCCCCCGGGGCCGTGCCCCGGGGAGCGTCCGGCGCCGTCCGTCACGCGTCGCCCCCGGCCTGTTCGGCGGCCTTCGCGTTGCCCTTGGCCGCCCGGCCCGGCTTTCCGATGCCCTTGGCCGCCTCGGCGAGGGACTTCTTGACCCCGTCGATCAGCTCCAGCCAGCTCGTCTCGAACTTCTCCACGCCCTCCCGCTCCAGGGTGGCGATCACGTCGGCCATGTCCACCCCGGCCGCCTGGAGGTCGGTGAAGACCTTGCGGGCCGCGTCGTACGAGCCGGTGATGGTGTCGCCGCGGGTCTCGCCGTGGTCGGCGTAGGCGTGGATGACCGCTTCCGGCATGGTGTTGACCGTGCCGGGGGCGATCAGCTCCTCGACGTAGATGACGTCCCGGTAGTCGGGGTTCTTGGTGGAGGTCGAGGCCCACAGCGGGCGCTGCGGGTGGGCGCCGGCGTCGGCCAGCTTCCGCCACCGGTCGGAGCCGAAGACCTCGCCGTAGCGCTCGTACGCCAGCTGGGCGTTGGCGATGGCAGCCTTGCCGCGCAGCGCCTTGGCCTCGTCGGAGCCGATCTTCTCCAGCCGCTTGTCCACCTCGGTGTCGACCCGGGAGACGAAGAACGAGGCCACCGAGCCGATCTTCGACAGGTCGTGGCCGTTCGCCCTCGCCTGCTCCATACCGGCCAGGAAGGCCTCCATGACCTGCGAGTACCGGTCCAGGCCGAAGATCAGCGTGACGTTCACGCTGATGCCCTCGGCCAGCGTGGCGGTGATCGCCGGCAGGCCCGCCTCGGTGGCCGGGATCTTGATGAACAGGTTCGGCCGGTCGACCAGCCACCAGAGCGCCTTGGCCTCGGCGACGGTCCGGTCGGAGTCGTGGGCCAGCCGCGGGTCGACCTCGATCGACACCCGGCCGTCCACCCCGGCGCTCTTGTCGTAGGACGGGCGCATCACGTCGCAGGCCCACCGCACGTCGTACGTGGTGAGCATGCGGACCGCCTCCTCGACCTCGAGGCCGCGGGTGGCGAGGTCGCGCAGCTGCCAGTTGTACTCGTCGGCGTCGCTGAGCGCCTTCGCGAAGATCGTCGGGTTGGTGGTCACCCCGGCCACGTGGGACTCGCGGCGGAGCTTGTCCAGCCCGCCGGAGCTGAGTCGTACCCGGGAAAGATCGTCGAGCCAGATCGCCACACCGGCGGCCTGGAGCTCGCTCAGCCTGTCCGTCATGCCGTGCACGCTCCCCTCAGTTGCCGGTCGTGAAACCGGTGATGTCGCCCACCCGGGTCAGCGCCGCGTGCGCGGCGGCCACGATCCGGTCGGGGGTGAACCCGAACTGCTCGAAGAGCACGGAGTGCGGCGCGCTCGCCCCGTAGTGCTCCAGGCTCACGCACTCGCCGCTGTCCCCGACGATCGCCCGCCAGGACATGCCGATGCCCGCCTCCACGCTCACCCGTGCCTTTACCCCGCGCGGCAGCACCGACTCCCGGTAGGCCTCGTCCTGCGCGAAGAACCACTCCTGGCAGGGCATCGAGACCACCCGGGTGGGGGTGCCGTCGGCCTCGAGCCGCTCCCGGGCGGTGAGGCAGAGCTGCACCTCGGAGCCGGTGCCCACGATGATCACCTGCGGCTTGCCGCCGGACGCCTCGGCCAGCACGTAGCCGCCCTTGGCGACGCCCTCGGCGCCGGCCAGCTCGGTGCGGTCGAGGGTCGGCAGCGCCTGCCGGCTGAGCGCCAGCGCCGTCGGCCGGTCGGTGTGCTCCAGGGCCTGCCGCCACGCCCAGGCGGTCTCGTTGGCGTCGGCCGGGCGGACCACGTCCAGGCCGGGGATGGCGCGCAGCGCGGTCAGGTGCTCCACCGGCTGGTGGGTCGGGCCGTCCTCGCCGAGGCCGATCGAGTCGTGCGTCCAGACGTAGGTCACCGGCAGCTTCATCAGCGCGGCGAGCCGGACCGAGGGGCGCATGTAGTCGCTGAACACCAGGAACGTGCCGCCGTACGGGCGGGTGCCGCCGTGCAGGGCGATGCCGTTGAGGATGGCGCCCATGGCGTGCTCGCGGATGCCGAAGTGCAGCGTGCGGCCGTACTCGTCGCCCGGGAAGTCCTTGGTGGCGTGCTCGGCCGGGATGAAGGACGGCTCGCCCTTCATGGTGGTGTTGTTGCTCTCCGCCAGGTCGGCGGAGCCGCCCCACAGCTCGGGCAGCACGGGGGCGAGAGCCTCCAGGACCTTGCCGGAGGCGGCCCGGGTGGCGATGCCCTTGGCGTCGGCCGGGAAGGTGGGCAGCGCGTCGGTCCAGCCCTGCGGGAGCGTCCGGGTCGACATCCGGTCCCAGAGCGCCTTGCGCTCCGGGTTGGCCTGCGCCCAGGCGTCGAACCCGGTGGTCCACGCCGCCTGCGCCTCGGCGCCGCGCTCCAGCACCTGGCGGGCGTGCTTGAGCACCTCGTCGTCGATCTCGAAGGTGCGCTCCGGGTCGAAGCCGAGGATCTGCTTGGTGGCCTTCACCTCGTCGGCGCCGAGCGCCGAGCCGTGGATCTTGCCGGTGTTCTGCTTGTTGGGGGCGGGCCAGCCGATGATGGTGCGCAGCGCGATGAAGGAGGGACGGCCGGTCTCCGCCTTCGCGGCCAGCAGCGCCTGGTGGAGCGCCTCGACGTCCTCGTGGTAGTCGCCCTGGTCGGCGTCGCCGCGACGCCAGTCGACCGTCTGCACGTGCCACCCGTACGCCGCGTAGCGGGCCGCCACGTCCTCGCTCTTGGCGATCCGGGTGTCGTCCTCGATCGAGATCTCGTTGTCGTCGTAGATCACGCAGAGGTTGCCGAGCTGCTGGTGGCCGGCGAGGGCGCTCGCCTCGTGGCTGATGCCCTCCTCGATGTCGCCGTCCGACGCGATGCACCAGATGTCGTGGTCGAAGGGGGAGTCGCCGCGGTCGGACTCCGGGTCGAACAGGCCGCGCTCGCGGCGCGCCGCCATCGCCATGCCGACCGCGTTGCCGAGGCCCTGGCCGAGCGGGCCGGTGGTGGTCTCCACGCCGGGGGTGTGGCCGTGCTCCGGGTGGCCCGGGGTGAGCGAGCCCCACTGGCGCAGCGCCTTGAGGTCGTCCAGGGCCAGCGGGTAGCCGGAGAGGAAGAGCTGGATGTAGAGGGTCAGGCTGGAGTGCCCGGCGGACAGCACGAACCGGTCCCGGCCGGGCCAGTTCGGGTCGGCCGGGTTGTGCCGCATGACCCGGTTGAAGAGCAGGTACGCCGCCGGGGCGAGGCTCATCGCCGTGCCCGGGTGGCCGTTGCCGGATTTCTCCACGGCGTCCATGGCCAGCACGCGGACCGTGTCGACGGCCCTGCGGTCGAGGTCGGACCAGTTGAGAGCGGGAAGCTCGGGTCGGTTGGCAGCCACGATGGTTGTGCTCCTCGGCAGATGGGCGGAACCCTCACTGATGACCCTATCGAGCGGCCCTAAACGTCCGCCCGGGGATCTCTGCATGCTGGTCTGTACGTCTCCGACCGGATCCGTCGTTCAACTCGGAATGTGACGGCCCGCACCGTTGCCGGGTCTCCGGGGCAGCCAAAACGACGCCGCGTAGTGTGTGGGGCGGTGTGTGGACCCCGAGGGGTCCGAGCCGACCCCGACCTCCCCCTGCCGAAGCCGGAAGGTGGCAATCCGTGAGCATGATCACCGAGCGCCCCGTCAGCGACTCTGCCGGGCAGCCGCCGGTGCGCACGGTGACGGAGGTGTCGGCGACCGGCCGGCGGGACGTGCGGGCCGTGGTGGCCGCGTACGTGGCGCTCACCAAGCCGCGGATCGTCGAGCTGCTGCTGGTCACCACCGTGCCGGCGATGATGCTGGCCGACGGCGGCATGCCGGCGCTCTGGCTGGTGGCCGTGGTGCTGGTCGGCGGCTCGCTCGCGGCGGGCGCGGCCAGCGTGCTCAACTGCTACATCGACCGGGACATCGACCAGTTGATGCGCCGCACGAAGCGCCGGCCGCTGCCGGCGCACACCGTGTCGCCGCGCAACGCGCTGGTCTTCGGCCTGGTGCTGGCGGTGGTCTCGGTGGCGCTGATGGCCGCCGCCACCAACTGGCTGGCCGCCGGGCTGACGCTGGCCGCGATCGCCTACTACGACCTCGTCTACACGCTCTGGTTGAAGCGCACCACGGCGGCCAACACCTTCTGGGGTGGCGCGTGCGGGGCGGCGCCGGTGCTGATCGGCTGGGCGGCGGTCACCGGGTCGCTGGCTCCGGCCGCCTGGGGCCTGTTCGCGGTGGTCTTCTTCTGGCAGATGCCGCACTTCTACGCGCTGGCCATCAAGTACAAGGCGGACTACGCCCGGGCCGGCATCCCGATGCTGCCGGTGGTGGCCTCGGTCCGCCGGGTCAACGCGGAGATCATCCTCTTCTCCTGGCTGACCCTGCTCTCCTCGCTGGCCGTCTGGCCGCTCGGGATGAGCCCGATCTACGGCATCACCGCGCTGGTGGTCGGCGGGATCTTCGTGGTCGAGGCGCACAAGCTGTGCCGGCGCGCGACGCGCGGCGAGGCGGTCAAGCCGATGCGGCTGTTCCACTGGTCCACCACCTACCTCACCATCCTGTTCGCGGCCGTCGCCCTCGACGCCCTGCTCTGATCCCGGCGCTGACCGGGGTGGATGGTTTCCCCCTCGTGGCGGAATTCATCAGAATTTTTTTCGACCTGAGTTGGACGGGCTCAACCCGGACAGACTGTGACGATCTAGGCCGCCCGATTCGCCCCGTCATAGTCGGCATGTACGGGCAAATTACCTGTGGTCTTCCTTAAACCAGTAGGTAATTGGCATCACATTCAGTTCATCGTTCTCGCACATCCGGGTGGATGTCTGCTTAGGCTTCGCGTCATGGCAGATGGTTCCGATACGACGCTGACGGCTGACAAGACCGCCGAGCAGGCCCCCAACGGCCTGGTCGCGGGCATCAAGTCGTTCGCCGCCGGACACGGCGGGGCGAAGGCGGTCATCGAGTACGTCGGCAAGCGCGGCGCACGGATCGTCCTGGTGGGTGAGGACGGGGCGTGGGCCGACCAGTTCGCCGACGGCACCGACGTCGCGCGGCAGGCCTGCGCCACGGCAGGGGTCGCCGTCGAGAACGCCTGGGAGCGTGAGCTGATGGACCAGATGCGTCCGAGCAACGACCTCTGGCGGTCGATGGCCCGGCGCACGATGGCCCGTTGACATAAATTGACCAACCACCACCAGCCGACCCGGGGGAAACCCCGGGTCGCTCTCGTCACCTGCACGGCCCTGCCCGACCTCGACCCGGACGACCGGCTCGCGCTCGCCCCGCTCGCCGCCCGCGGCGTCGCCGCCGAGGCGGTGGTCTGGGACGACCCGGCCGTGGACTGGTCCGGCTACGACCTGGTCGTGCTCCGCTCGCCCTGGGACTACGCGCTGCGCCGCGACGAGTTCGTCGCCTGGGCGCGGACGGTGCCGGCCCTCGTCAACCCGGCCGACGTGGTCGCCTGGAACACCGACAAGCGCTACCTGGCCGAGCTGTCCGCGGCCGGGGTGCCCACCGTGCCGACCGCCTGGGTCGAGCCGGGCGAGGAGTGGGCCCCACCGGCCGACACCGGGGAGTACGTGATCAAGCCGGCGGTCAGCGCCGGCAGCCAGGACACCGGCCGGTACGACCTGACCGACCCGGAGCACCGGGAACTGGCCGTGGCCCACGTACGGCGGCTCTCCGCCGCCGGCCGGGTCACCATGGTCCAGCCGTACCTGGCGGCGGTGGACACCGCCGGGGAGACCGCGCTGCTCTTCCTGGCCGGGCCGGACGGCCTGGTGTTCAGCCACGCGATCCGCAAGGGGCCGATGCTGACCGGCCCCGACCGGGGCGTGGCCGAGCTCTACAAGGAGGAGCGGATCGAGGCCCGGACGGCCACCCCGGAGCAGCTCGACACGGCGGAGAAGACCCTGGCCGTCGTGCCCGGCGGCACCGAGCGGCTGCTCTACGCCCGGGTCGACCTGATCCCCGGCCCGGACGGGGCGCCGGTCCTGGTCGAGCTGGAGCTGACCGAGCCGAGCCTGTTCGTCGGCCACGCCGACGGCGCGCCGGACCGGCTCGCCGCCGCGATCACCACCCACCTGGCCCGGCGGTCCTGACCGCGCTCCGGCCCGCCCCGGGCGGGCCGGAGCCGCCTCACTCCCCGTCGGAGTGGTTGCGGTCCCAGCGGCCGCCGATCGGCGGGGTGTCCAGCCGGACGGCCGCTTCGTTCCCGGCGAAGTCGTTGTCCTCCACCCGGCACGAGACGCAACTGCCCGCCCCGGTGATCCAGAATCCGTAGGTCTGGGTGTGCTCGTCCCGGTGCCAGACCCGGTTGCCCCGCACGAGGGCCGAGTCGAACGGGGCGTTGACCGCGATCCCGGCGCGCTCCGGCGGGCCGGCGGGCAGCTCGTACGGCGTGCCGGGCGCCGGGGTGGCCTCGTTCCAGCCGGTGGCGCCGTCGGGCCGCACCTCGGCCAGGGACAGTTCGGTGCCGGTGTTGTCGGCGACCACCGCGGTCCGCGAGTCGACCCGCAGGATCTTGCCCCGGTGCCCGCCGGGCGGCCAGTCCGCCGACCCGTCGGTGACCCGGCGCGGGGCGTACCGCACGGTCGCGCCGGAGCCCCGGCACGCCGGCGCGGACCGGCGCCCGTTGTCCCGGATCCGGTTGCCCACCACCGCGGCGTCGATCATGGGCCGGTCGATCCGGATCCCGTCCAGCGCGTTGTCCCAGATCTCGTTCCCCTCGATCACCACGTCCGCCGCGGCGCCCCGGTACCCGCGGCCCAGGTCGTGCTCGTGGTAGCCGTAGCCGCCGTTGCGGCTGATCCGGTTGCCCCGGACCGCGTACGGGCCGGGGGTGTTGCCCATGCTGATCCCGTCGCCGACGTTGCGGTCGATCACGCAGTCGGTGAGCAGCCCGCCCCGACCGGCGATCCCGGCCGTGCCGTTGGCCGAGACGTCGAAGCCCGCCTCCAGGTTGTTGGTCAGCGTGCAGGCCGAGACGATCAGCCCGTCGGCGCCCCAGTCGGAGATGCCGAACCGGTTCGCCTGGCTGTGGCACCCGACGATGCGGAAGCCGCGCGGCGGCGCCCAGTGGTCCTTCTGCAGCTCCAGGAAGATCCCGTTGGTCCCGTTGCCCAGGGTGGTGCAGTTGGCGATGGTGAGCCGCTCCACGTCGCCCCAGCCGCCGATGCCGACGCCGATGCCCGCGCCGCCCATCTGCTCGCCGTTGTCCAGCCGGCCGCAGCCCACCACGACCACCCCGTCGATCAGGCTGTCCTGGAGGAAGTCGCAGCCCAGGCCGGTCGCCCCGGTGTGGTGGATGTAGAGGTTGCGGAACACGCCGCGCACCACGTACTGCAGGCCGAGCCCCTTGGCGAGGTAGTTGTACTGGGCCATGCCGACGCCGGAGCCGTCGATCTCGAAGTCGGCGAAGGTGCAGTCGGCGATGTGCCGGTCCCGGTCCGCGCCGTGCTGCACGGTGGTCCAGTAGGCCAGCGGGACGGGATCGTTCCGGTTGCCCTCGTTGCTGAGCAGGAACCGGGTCGCCGCCGACCCGGCGCCGATCAGCGACACCCCGCTGCGCCAGACGGTGCCGGCGTCCCGGATCGAGTAGATGCCGGGCGGGCAGTAGATCACCCGGGCGCGGCCGTCGGCGGCGTACCCCTCGCCCAGCCGGTCCACCAGGGCGGCCAGCGTCGGCTGGTCGTTTGTCACGCCGTCGCCGGTGAGCCCGAAGTCGAGGGCGTCGCACCACAGCGGCGCGCCGGCCACCGGCGTCAGCCGCTGCGGGACGGTCGTGGACAGGCCCCTGCGCGACACCGGCGGCTCCCCTCGGGCGGACGGTCCGTGGCGCGGACCGCATTCCCGCTGCCGCCCGCGGGTAACGCCGCGGGGCGCGCCCCGGGCGCCGGCCGACCGGTGTCGGCGGGGCCGGGGATCAGGCGGCGGCGGTGACCGGCTGGTCGGCCCGGGTGGCCGGCGCCGGCGGGGCCGGCGGGGCGGCCGGAAGCCGCTCCCGGGTGGCCCAGAGCACGCCCAGGGTGGCCAGCAGCACCAGGCAGGAGCCGAGCATGTGCGCGGCGACCAGCACCGCCGGCAGGTGGGTGAAGTACTGCACGAAGCCGATCAGGCCCTGGCCCAGCTCGACCGCGACCAGCACCCCGGCGGCCCGGGCCGCCCGGGCGGCGCCCACCGCGCGGAACGCGAAGAGCAGCGCCACCGAGAGGCCGATCAGCAGGAACACGCCGTCGGCGTGCACCTGGGAGATCGCCTCCGGGTCCAGGCCGTTGCGGGCCGCGCCCTGGTCGCCCGCGTGCGGGCCGCTGCCGGTCACCCAGGTGCCGACCACCAGCACGGCCGCGCTCACCACCGTGGTGAGCCCGGCGAGGGTACGCAGCGGCGCCGGCACGGTCGGGCGGACCGGCCCGTCCGGCTCGACGGTGCGCCGCCAGAGCGCGTACGCGGCGGCGATCACCACCATCGAGGCGAGGAAGTGCAGCCCCACCACCCACGGGTTGAGGTTGCTGAGCACGGTGATGCCGCCGATCACCGCCTGGGCGGGGATGCCGAACAGCACGCCGATCGACAGCGGCAGCAGCCCGCGCGGGCGGGTCCGCTGGGCCAGCACGGCGAGCACCACGGCCAGCGCGATGACCCCGACCGCGAAGGTGAGCAGCCGGTTGCCGAACTCGATCACCCCGTGCACGCCCATCTCGGCCGTGGTGTGGTACGACTCGTCGGTGCACCGGGGCCAGGTGGGGCAGCCGAGACCGGACGCGGTGAGCCGGACCGCCCCGCCGGTGACCACGATCGCCACGTTCGCGATGATCGAGGTGTACGCGAGGCGGCGGAGCAGCGTGGGGGAGACCGGGAACCGGACGG
Organism: Micromonospora sp. I033; assembly: GCF_053890995.1. Taxonomy (NCBI): domain Bacteria; kingdom Bacillati; phylum Actinomycetota; class Actinomycetes; order Micromonosporales; family Micromonosporaceae; genus Micromonospora; species Micromonospora sp. I033. The sequence continues at coordinate 23,324 of NZ_JBSSLX010000058.1, forward strand.
AAGCCTTCACGGAGCGAATCCTACGCACCGTAGTTGATCCCGATCGGGTGACTCCGCCACACCGGTGGTCGGGATCACCGGACCCCGGGTTTGCGGGCCCTCGGCGAATTACGTAACGTTGGCGTTGTGAAAAACGCGGCGGCGCTCTCCGGGCACCAGCCGGCGACCGCTCCGGCCGCCGGTGCTTCCGCGTCCACCGATCTTTCCACCCGTGACCGGGTGACCCAGCTGCTGCTGGAGCGGGGCGCGACCACCGCCGCACAGCTCGGCTCGGCGCTCGGGCTCAGCCCGGCCGCGATCCGCCGGCACCTCGACGCGATGCTCGCCGACGGCGACGTGGAGGCCCGCGAGCAGGTCGTGCGGGGCAGCCGGGGCCGGGGCCGACCGGCCAAGGTCTTCCTGCTGACCGAGGCGGCCCGGGTGCGCTGCGGCACCCACCACTACGACAACATCGCCACCGCCGCGCTGCGCTGGATCGCCCGCACGGGCGGCTCGCAGGCGGTCGAGGCGTTCGCCGCCGAGCAGGTGACCGCGCTGGAGGAGCGCTGCCGCGCCGCCATGGAGGACGCCGGCACCGACCCGCTGGCCCGGGCGGAGGCGCTCGCGGGGGCGCTGACCGCCGAGGGCTACGCTGCCAACGCGTCCACGATCGCCTCCGGCGGCCAGCTGTGCCAGCACCACTGCCCGGTGGCGCACGTGGCCGCCGAGTTCCCCCAGCTGTGCGAGGCCGAGACCGCGGTGATCTCCCGTCTGGTCGGCACCCACGTGCAGCGCCTGGCCACCATCGCGCACGGCGACGGGGTGTGCACCACGCACATCCCCACCCAGCCGCGTGCCCAGTCCGGTAACACCGTCACCACTGTGAGGACAGATAGATGACCGAGCAGATCGTCCAGCCCCTGACCCAGGAGGAGCAGCTCGCCGCCCTCGGTCGCTACGAGTACGGCTGGGCCGACCCCGACGTCGCGGGGGCGTCCGCCCAGCGCGGCCTCAACGAGGCGGTGGTGCGGGACATCTCGGCCAAGAAGAACGAGCCGGCCTGGATGCTCGACCTGCGCCTGAAGGGCCTGCGCCTGTTCGACCGCAAGCCGATGCCGGCCTGGGGCGCCGACCTCACCGGGATCGACTTCGACAACATCAAGTACTTCGTGCGGTCCACCGAGAAGCAGGCCACCAGCTGGGAGGACCTGCCCGAGGACATCAAGAACACCTACGACCGGCTGGGCATCCCCGAGGCGGAGAAGCAGCGGCTGGTCGCCGGTGTCGCGGCGCAGTACGAGTCCGAGGTCGTCTACCACAAGATCCGTGAGGACCTCGAGGAGCAGGGTGTCATCTTCCTGGACACCGACACCGCGCTGCGCGAGCACGAGGACATCTTCAAGGAGTACTTCGGCACGGTGATCCCGGTCGGCGACAACAAGTTCGCCGCGCTGAACACCTCCGTCTGGTCCGGTGGCTCGTTCATCTACGTGCCGAAGGGCGTGCACGTGGAGATCCCGCTGCAGGCCTACTTCCGGATCAACACGGAGAACATGGGCCAGTTCGAGCGGACGCTGATCATCGTCGACGAGGGCGCGTACGTGCACTACGTCGAGGGCTGCACCGCGCCGCTCTACTCCTCGGACTCGCTGCACAGCGCGGTCGTGGAGATCATCGTCAAGAAGAACGCCCGGTGCCGCTACACGACCATCCAGAACTGGTCGAACAACGTCTACAACCTGGTCACCAAGCGCGCCGTCTGCCACGAGGGCGCCACCATGGAGTGGGTCGACGGCAACATCGGCTCCAAGGTCACCATGAAGTACCCGGCGGTCTACATGACCGGCGAGCACGCCAAGGGCGAGGTGCTCTCGGTGGCCATGGCCGGCGAGGGCCAGCACCAGGACGCGGGCGCCAAGATGGTGCACGCCGCGCCGCACACCTCCTCGACCATCGTGTCGAAGTCGATCGCCCGGGGCGGCGGCCGCACCTCCTACCGCGGCCTGGTCCAGGTGCTGGAGGGCTCGCACAGCAGCCGGAGCACGGTCAAGTGCGACGCCCTGCTGGTCGACACCATCTCCCGCTCCGACACCTACCCCTACGTCGACATCCGCGAGGACGACGTGTCGATGGGGCACGAGGCGACCGTCTCCAAGATCAGCGACGACCAGCTCTTCTACCTGATGAGCCGGGGCCTGAGCGAGGACGAGGCGATGGCGATGATCGTGCGCGGCTTCATCGAGCCGATCGCCAAGGAGCTTCCGATGGAGTACGCCCTGGAGCTCAACCGCCTGATCGAGCTCCAGATGGAGGGCGCGGTCGGCTGACCCGCAGCTGGTCCTCGGCGCGGCGCCGACCCGTGGCGCCGCGCCGCGACCAGCCCGACCGACCCTCCGACCAATGACATCGCCGTCGCAGAACAGACCAAGGAAGAGATGACTACCCAGGCTTCCGCGCCGCCCACGACCAAGTCGCAGGCGCTCCGCTCGTACGACGTCGCCGACTTCCCGGCCCTCACCGGCCTGGAGGAGGAGTGGCGCTTCACCCCGCTCAAGCGCCTGCGCGGCCTCGCCGGTGGGGCGCAGGCCGCGACCGGCACGGTCCGCCACGAGCACGGCGACCTGCCCGAGGGCGTCACCGTCGGCCGGATCGGCAAGGACGACCCGCGGGTGGGCAGCGTGCTCACCCCGTTCGACCGGGTCAGCGCGCTGGCGTACGGCGGGGTGGACGAGGCGCTGCTGGTGCAGGTCGCCCGGGACGCCGTGGTCGAGGCGCCGGTGAGCCTGCGGGTGGTCGGCGGGGGCGCCGACGCGCTCGCCCTCGGCCACACCTTCGTCGAGGTGGGCCGGTTCGCCGAGGTGACCCTGGTGCTGGAGCACGTCGGCTCCGCCACGCTGGCCGACAACGTCGAGGTGGCCGTGGCCGACGGCGCGAAGCTCACCCTGGTCACCGTCGCCGACTGGGCCGGCGACGCGGTGCAGGCGCAGCACCTCAAGGTGAAGCTGGGCCGCGACGCCAAGGTGGTGCACGTCCAGGTCAGCCTCGGCGGCGACCTGGTCCGGCAGTACACCACGGTGGAGTACACCCAGCGCGGCGGCGAGGCCGAGCTGTACGGCGTCTACTTCGCCGACTCCGGCCAGCACCTGGAGCACCGGCAGCTGGTCGACCACACCGTGCCGGACTGCCGCAGCTACGTCGGCTACCGGGGCGCCCTGCAGGGCGACAGCGCGCACACCGTCTGGGTCGGTGACGTGCTGATCCGGGCCGAGGCGACCGGCACCGACACGTACGAGATCAACCGGAACCTGCTGCTCACCGACGGCGCCCGGGCGGACTCGGTGCCCAACCTGGAGATCGAAACCGGCGAGATCGCCGGCGCCGGGCACGCCAGCGCGACCGGCCGCTTCGACGACGAGCAGCTGTTCTACCTGATGGCCCGGGGCATCCCGGAGGGCGAGGCCCGCCGCCTGGTGGTCCGCGGCTTCTTCGCCGAGCTGATCAACAAGATCCCGGTCGAGGAGCTGCGCGAGCGGCTCGGTGACGCGATCGAGGCCCGCCTCACCAAGGCCGGCGCCTGATGATCAAGATCTGCTCGACCGAGGACGTGCCCAAGGGCACCGCGATCAGCGCCGACGTCGACGGCACGCAGATCGCCGTCGTGCACGGCGAGGACGACAACTTCTACGCGGTGTACGACGAGTGCTCGCACGCCGCGGTGGCCCTTTCGGAGGGCGAGGTCGACGGCTGCACGCTGGAATGCTGGCTGCACGGATCCCGTTTCGACCTACGGACCGGCGAGCCCACCGGGCTGCCCGCGACCGAACCCGTTCCCGTCTACCCCGTCGAAGTCCGCGACGGCGACATCTACGTCAGCCTGACGCCGAGCAATGGAGTGACCCGATAATGAGCACCCTGGAGATCCGCGACCTGAAGGTGTCGGTCAAGCTGCCCGAGGGTGAGCTCAAGCCGATCCTGGCCGGTGTCGACCTGACCGTGAAGTCGGGCGAGACCCACGCGATCATGGGCCCGAACGGCTCCGGCAAGTCGACCCTGGCGTACTCGATCGCCGGTCACCCCAAGTACGAGATCACCGGCGGCTCGGTGACCCTCGACGGCGAGGACGTGCTGGCCATGTCCGTCGACGAGCGGGCCCGCGCCGGCCTCTTCCTGGCCATGCAGTACCCGGTCGAGGTCCCCGGCGTCTCGGTGGCCAACTTCCTGCGCACCGCCAAGACCGCCATCGACGGCGAGGCGCCGAAGCTGCGCACCTGGGCCGGCGAGCTGCGCGGCGCCATGGAGAAGCTCCAGATGGACCCGGCGTTCGCCCAGCGCAACGTCAACGAGGGCTTCTCCGGCGGCGAGAAGAAGCGGCACGAGATCGTGCAGCTGGAGCTGCTCAAGCCGAAGATGGCCATCCTCGACGAGACCGACTCCGGCCTCGACGTGGACGCGCTGCGCGTGGTCAGCGAGGGCGTCAACCGGGTGCGCGACACCGGCGACACCGGCCTGCTGCTGATCACCCACTACACGCGGATCCTGCGCTACATCAAGCCGGACTTCGTGCACGTCTTCGTGGCCGGCCGGATCGTCGAGCAGGGCGGCCCGGAGCTGGCCGACAAGCTCGAGGAAGAGGGCTACGAGCGGTACGTCGCCGGGGCCGGTTCGGCGCGGGCCTGAGCACGATGACCTCCATCGCGATCCCGTCGGGCATGCCGCAGTACGACGACGTGCCCCGCTTCGACGTGGCGCGGGTGCGGGCCGACTTCCCGATCCTGGACCGGGAGGTCAACGGGCACCCGCTGGTCTACCTCGACAGCGCCAACACGTCGCACAAGCCGCGGCAGGTGCTCGACGTGCTCGCCGAGCACTACGCGCGGCACAACGCCAACGTGTCGCGCTCGGTGCACACGCTGGGCACCGAGGCGACCGAGGCGTACGAGGGGGCCCGGGCGAAGATCGCCGCGTTCATCAACGCGCCCAGCGTGGACGAGGTGGTCTTCACCAAGAACTCCACCGAGGCGATCAACCTGGTGGCGTACGCGTTCTCCAACGCCTCGCTGCGGGCGGACGCCGACCCGAGGTTCCGGATCGGGCCGGGCGACGAGATCGTCATCTCCGAGATGGAGCACCACTCGAACATCGTCCCGTGGCAGCTCCTCGCGGAGCGGACCGGCGCGACCCTGCGCTGGTTCCCGGTGACCGACCACGGCCGGCTCGACGAGTCCGGGCTGGACGACCTGGTCACCGAGCGGACGAAGATCGTCTCGCTGGTGCACATGTCCAACATCCTCGGCACGGTCAACGCCACCTCCCGGATCACCCAGCGGGTCCGCGAGGTGGGCGCCCTGCTGCTGCTCGACTGCTCGCAGTCGGTGCCGCACCTGCCGATGGACGTGGTCGACTACGACGCGGACTTCATCGTCTTCACCGGGCACAAGATGTGCGGCCCGACCGGCATCGGCGTGCTGTGGGGCCGGGGCGAGCTGCTCGCCGCGATGCCCCCGGTGCTCGGTGGCGGCTCGATGATCGAGACCGTGTCGATGGCGCGCTCGACGTTCGCCGCCCCGCCGGCCCGGTTCGAGGCGGGCACCCCGCCGATCGCCGAGGCGGTCGCGCTCGGCGCGGCGGTCGACTACCTCACCGGGATCGGGATGCGGGCCATCCAGTGGCACGAGAAGGAGCTGACGGCGTACGCGCTGGACGCCCTCGCCACGGTGCCGGGGCTGCGCGTCTTCGGCCCCAACGTGCCGGTCGGCCGGGGCGGGACGATCTCCTTCGCGCTCGGTGACGTGCACCCGCACGACGTCGGGCAGGTGCTCGACTCACTCGGCGTCCAGGTCCGGGTGGGGCACCACTGCGCCAAGCCGGTGTGCACCCGGTTCGGCGTGCCGGCCATGACCCGGGCGTCGTTCTACCTGTACACCACGACCGAGGAGATCGACGCGCTGGTGGCCGGTCTCGAGCAGGTGCGGAAGGTGTTCGACTGATGCAGCTCGACCAGCTCTACCAGGAGATCATCCTGGACCACTACAAGCACCCGCACGGCCGTGGCCTGCGGGACGCGACGGACCCGGCCGCCCGGGTCGGCGAGGCGCACCACGTCAACCCGACCTGCGGCGACGAGATCACCGTGCGGGTGGCCACCGACGGCAAGGTGTTCACCGACATCTCGTACGACGGGATGGGCTGTTCGATCAGCCAGGCGTCGGCCAGCGTGCTGCACGAGCTGCTGCGCGGCCGGCCCGCCGACGACGCCGCCGCGGTGCACGAGGCGTTCGTCGAGTTGATGTCCGGACGTGGCCAGGTCACGCCGGACGAGGAGGTGCTCGGAGACGGGGTGGCGTTCGCGGGTGTCGCGCGCTACCCGGCCCGGGTGAAGTGCGCGCTGCTGTCGTGGATGGCGTTCAAGGACGCCGCGGCACGCGCCGGGGTGGGCGTGAGCCCGGAGGTGAAGGCATGAGCAGCGAAGAGACCGCCACCACGCCGGCGGCCGGCGGCAAGGCCGCGATCGGTGACATCGAGGAGGCGATGAAGGACGTCGTCGACCCCGAGCTGGGCATCAACGTGGTCGACCTCGGCCTGGTGTACGGCGTCCACGTCGACGACCAGAACGTGGCCACCCTGGACATGACGCTGACCTCGGCGGCCTGCCCGCTCACCGACGTGATCGAGGACCAGGCCCGGCAGGCGCTGACCACCGGCCCGGGCGGCGGCCTGGTGAACGACATCCGGATCAACTGGGTCTGGCTGCCGCCGTGGGGCCCCGACAAGATCACCGACGAGGGCCGGGACCAGCTCCGCTCCCTCGGCTTCAACGTCTGACCGGTTCCCCGGTCCCCGTCGAGCGCGACACCCCCCG
>NZ_JBSSLX010000059.1:0-29554 GCF_053890995.1 Micromonospora sp. I033
GCGAGATGGGAGACAGAGTAAGGACTCGTGGGCTCGGAGATGTGTATAGGGGAGCATGATCCCCGCCGTGCTCTACGCCGTCCCGGCGTTCCTCCTCCTGATCATCATCGAGGCGGTCTCCTACCGCTTCCTCCCCGACGACGACGAACGCGGCTACGAGCTGCGCGACACCACCACCAGCCTCTCCATGGGGCTGGGCAGCCAGATCATCGGCTTCCCCTGGAAGCTGCTCACCGTCGGCGTCTACGCCGCACTGTGGACGGTTGCGCCGGTGCACCTCTCCCCCGGCGACTGGTGGACGTGGGTGATCGTCTTCTTCGCCGACGACCTCGCCTACTACTGGTTCCACCGACTGCACCACGAGGTACGCGTGCTCTGGGCCAGCCACGTGGTGCACCACTCCAGCGTCTACTACAACCTCTCCACCGCGCTGCGGCAGAGCTGGACGCCGATGACCTCACTGCCCTTCTGGCTGCCCCTGGCGCTGCTCGGCATCCCGCCGTGGATGATCTTCCTGCAGCAGTCGATCAGCCTGCTCTACCAGTTCTTCCTGCACACCGAGCGGGTGGGCGTGCTGGCGCGGCCGATCGAGTTCATCTTCAACACGCCCTCGCACCACCGGGTGCACCACGGCTCGAACGCCGAGTACCTGGACCGCAACTACGGCGGCATCCTCATCGTCTGGGACCGGCTCTTCGGTTCCTTCGAGCCCGAGCGGGCCCCGGCGCGCTACGGGCTGACCAAGAACATCCAGACCTACAACCCGCTGCGGGTGGCCACCCACGAGTTCGCCGCGATCTGGTCCGACGTCCGGCACGCCACCTCGTGGCGACACCGGCTCGGCTACCTCTTCGGCCGGCCCGGCTGGCAGCCGGTCCGGTGAGGCGCCCCTGGCTGGTCCTGTTCGGAGTCGCCACCCTCGTCGAGCTGGTCGGGGTGGCGCTCGACTCCACCGTGACGCAGTGGCTGGCCAAGCCGCTGCTGGCGCCGCTGCTGCTGGCGTACCTGTGGGACCGGCGACGCCGGGTGGACCCGGTGGCGGTGGGCCTGGTCGCCGCCACCGCCGGCGACGTGGCCCTGCTGGTGCCGGGCGAGGCCGCGTTCCTGGCCGGCATGGGGTGCTTCCTGATCACCCAGGTCGCCTTCCTCACCGCCTTCCTGCGCCACCGCCGGCCGCCGGTGGCGGCGCCGTTCGGTTACCTGCTCACCTGGGCCGGCGCGAACGCGCTGCTCTGGGGCGCGCTGGGTCCACTGCGGCTACCGGTGCTCGGCTACAGCCTGGCGCTGTGCCTGATGGCCACCGCCGCGACCGGGGTGTCCCGGCGCACGGCGGTCGGCGGGGCGCTCTTCCTCGTCTCCGACCTGCTGATCGGCGTGGGCGCCGCCGGTGGCGGCTTCCCCGGCCGGGACCTCCTGGTGATGACCACCTACGCGGCGGCCCTCCTCCTGATCACCACCGGCTGGGCCGCCGCCACGGCGAGGGCATCTGTCGGCTCTCGCGGAGGACCTCAGTTGGGGGGCCGCCGAGCCGCGGGCACGGTGCTGCCACGCCGATGACGTTCCCTTGCCCGCGTAGCTGACACTGACGGTGTGAGCGCGGCAATCCGGATCCGGCTCGCGGTGCTCGCCCTCTGCGTGCTGGTCGCCGCCGCGGTCGGTCTGCGCCTGGGGTGGGTGGGTGCGCGGGTGGACCCACCCCCACCACCCCCGGTCTGCCAACTCATCCGACCTGAGGTTTTCGACCTTCTCGTGCCTCGGCACGGGCCGCTCCGAGCCGAGGGCGAGGAGCAGAGCGTCCCCGGCACCCATTCGAACGCCTGCCAGGCCGAGAGTGCGTCCAACAGGGACGGGCAGCGGGCTTCGCTGTGGGTGGCGTTGGTCCGCTTCGGCCGGCACGACGGCCAGAGCCCCCGGTGCGTCGACCGGGACGGATTGCCGGCGATGATCGTCAATCGCGTCAACCACCCGGTCGTGCTCGGTGACGGTGCCGTCTACACCGTCGCGGGCGATCCCGCCGGCGGCCGAGTCGTCAACTTCACCGCCTGCCTCGGCACCTATCTCGTCTGGGTCAGGTACGAGGTTGTCGGTGCCACGGACGCTGCTGCCGTCGAATCGGCCACCACCGTCGCCCAGGAGGTGCTGTCGTGGCTCTGATGTGGCCCCCGTGGGCAGGTGATCTCAAGAACGGCCTGCCACCCCGTCCTCCCCTGGCGCGGCGGACGCTCCTCCGTGCGTGGCTGTTCGGCCTGGTCGCGGTGTCGCTCGTCATCGGCGCGGTCGTTCTCGGCTGGCACCTCGCCCGGCTCGCCGCACCCACCGTCGTGCGCTGGCAGATCAACGGTATCGACGCGGACAGCGATTCGCCGCCGCGGCCGCACCTGCCCCCGGCTCCGTTCGCGCGATGACTTCCATGGTCCGCCGTCCACGTCTCGGGCCAACGTCCCGGAGGGCCGGCTCAGGGCGACGGATACCCTATTGAGTCGGTAGGTTTACTGGGTTAGGCTGGCGCGGCCCCTTCCCCGCCGTACCTCGGGAGCTCGCATGCCCTCCGCGCGTCCGTACCCCCGGCCCCGTCGCCGGACCCTGCTCGGCGCCGGGGCGGCCGCCCTCGCCGCGCCCGGCCTCGCCGGTGTCGCCGCCGCGCGCGGGCCCGAGGTGGACACCGTCCTCGAGTGGTACGACGTCACCGCCGCGACGATCGGCGTGATCACCGGACCGCTCCAGGTCAACAGCAGCCGCACCTGGGCGATCGGCTGGATCGCGGCCTGGCGGGCGGTGACCCGGGTCCGTGGTGGCGCCCCTCGGGACGCCGCGCTCGCCGGGGCCGTGCACGAGACCCTCACCGCGCTGCTGCCGGCGCGCGCCGCCGACCTGGACGCGGCCCTCGCCGCCACGCTGGACCGGCTGGGTCCGGCCGCGGCCGTCCGGGCCGCCGTCGAGAGCGGCCGGGACGCCGCCCGCGGCGTGCTCGCCGAGCGTGCCGGCGACGGGCTCGACCTCGCCTCGGTCAACCGGCCCTTCACCCCGCCCGCACCGGCGCCCGGCGTCTGGCAGCCGACCCCGCCCGGCTTCGCCGCCGCGGTGCAGGCCGGCCAGGGCGACGGCCGGCCGTTCCTGATCGACGACGTGCGGGCGTACCTGCCCGGGCCGCCGCCCGCGCTCGACGACGCGCGCTACGCCCGTGACCTGGCCGAGAGCCGGGCGGTCGGCGCTGCGCAGGGCGGCAGCCGCACCGACCGGCAGACCGACGTGGCCCGGTTCTGGGCGCAGACCTCGCTGAACGGCTACACCGGGGCGCTGCGCGCCGCCGTGGGGCAGGTCCACGGGACGGCGCGCCGGGTGGCCCTCGTCGCCCTCTTCCACGCGGCGACCGTCGACGCCCAGATCGTCACGTACGCGGCCAAGTACCGGGACCTGCGCTGGCGCCCGGTCACCGCCATCCGGACCGGGGACATCGCGCCGGACCCGTCGTGGTCCCCGCTGATCACCACCCCCGCCCATCCTGAGTATCCCAGCGGGCACACCACCTACGCCGGCGCCGCGGACATCGTCCTGCGGGCCCTCGCCGGGCCGCCGGCCGGGCCGGTGGCGCTGACCAGCCCCACCGCTCCCGGCGTCACCCTGACCTACCGGGACTGGCGCGAGCTGACCCGGGACAACATCGACGCCCGGGTGTGGTCGGGCATCCACTTCCGGCACACCGACGAGGTCGGCGCGGCGGTCGGCCGTCTCGTGGCGGCAGCGGGGCTGGCCCGCTGGGACGGGCGGCCTCGGTAGCCGCAGCCGGGCAGTCCGGTGCGGGCTACCGGGAGAGGGCCCGCGTCACGACGGTCAGGTCGTCGCCGCCGAGGCCCTGCTCGACGGCGCGGCGCCACTCTCCGGCCAGGGCCTCGGCGGCCGGGAACCGGCCGGACGGCACCTCGCGCAGCGCGAGGTCCACGTCCTTGAGCGCCAGGGCCAGGGAGTACTGCGTCGTGTAGTCGTCCCCGGCGATCCGGTCGAGCTTCTCGGCCGCCCAGGGCGACACCAGCGGGCTCCCGCGCAGGGCACCGTGCACCGTGGCGCGGTCCAGGCCGAGCGCGTCACCGAGGGCGACCGCCGCGGCGAGCCCCTCGTTCACGAAGGCGAGCAGCAGGTTGTTGACCAGCTTCAGCCGCGACCCGGCGCCGGCCGGCCCGACCCAGACGGTCCGCTGCCCGACCGCGTCGAAGACGGGCGCCACCCGGTCGCGCACCTGCTCGGGGCCGGAGGCGAGGACGACGAGCCGGCCCTGTTCGGCCGGCCCCCGGCTGCCGGCCACCGGGGCGTCCACCAGGGTCACCCCGGGGCGCTCCGCGCGGACCAGCTCGGCCAGGCGGGCGGTCTCGGTCACCCCGATGGTGCTCATCTGCGCCCAGACCGCCCCCTCGGGCAGCGCGGCGAGCATCCCCTGATCGACGGCGATCGCGCGCACGGCGGCGGCGTCGGTCACCATGGTCACCACCACGTCGGCCCTGCGTACCGCCTCGGCCGGGTCCGCGGCGACCTCGGCGCCCCGGTCGCCGAGCGCCCGGGCCGGTTCCGGGTGCCGGTTCCACACCACCGTCGCCAACCCGGCCCGGAGGAGGTTCGCCGCCATCGGCGTACCCATGCCACCGAGCCCGAGCACCGCCACCCGCGTCATCCGCCGCTCCCCGCCTCGCCTACCGGGCAGCCTAGGCGCGGCGGCGGCGGGCAGCACGCCGATCGCGGACACTCCCCGGTGGGCGGCGGGGCCGGTCGGGTGATCCGGGAACGTCACCGCCGCCGGCCCGATAGAGTCCCGGAGGCAGACGCCCGCCGCCCCCGGGAAGACCAGTTGGGGAGCGGTGTGGGCATGCGTCGACGGCCGGGCGGGGAGCTGCGGGACCGGCTGTCCCGTCGCGACCCGGGCTACCGGCTCATCCGTCGGGCGGCCCGGCTGACCGTCGTCGCCTCCCTCGTCTTCTACGGCTGCCGCTACGGCCTGGGCACCGTCACCCTCGCCACGTACGCCCTGTTCGGCACGGTCGCCACGGGCAGCTTCGCCCAGTTGCCCGGGCCGCCGGCGGTGCGGGCGCGCACCCTGCTGGCGGCCGTACCGGCGGCCTGGGCGCTGGTGGCGGTCGGCACCGTGCTGGCGGTCAGCACCGCGGCGGCGGCCGCCGGGATGCTCGTCGTCGGCTTCGCGGTGGCGTTCGCGGGGGTCGGCGGGCCGCGCCTGGTCGGGCTGGCCAACGCGCTCCAACTCTTCTACATCCTGGCCTGCTTCCCGCCGTACCAGCCGGACACCCTTCCGGCCCGGCTGGCCGGCGTCACGCTGGGCGTCGTCCTGGTCGCGCTCGCCGAGGTGACGCTCTGGCCGGACCCGGCGCCGGTCACCTTCGCGCAGCGCCTCGCCACGGCGGCCGGCGGCCTCGCGGACCTCGTCGACGCGCTGGCGGACGTGCTGGTGGCGCGGCCCGGCGCGGTTGCGGAGGCGGCCCGGCGGCACACCCGGGCGGCGGCCCTGCTCGACCAGGTACGGATGCCCCGGCTGCCGGTGACGGCACGCCCGACCGGGGCCGGCCGTCGCGACCGGGCCTGGCGGGACGCGGCGGCGGCCGCCCAGGAGGTGCTGGCGGTCGCCGAGTCCCTGACGTCCCGGCCGGACGCGCCGGGCAGCGGGGACGCCGACCTGGCGGGCGTGCTGCGGCGGTGCGCGGCCGCCCTCCGCCGCGCCGCCGACGTGGCGGTGGGCCGACCCGGCGCGCCGTTGGTCGAGGAGCCGGCGCGGGCCGTCGCGCTGCCGCCGTCGTGGCGGGCGGCCGGCCCCGCCCGGCTGCGCGCGGACGCGAACGTCCGGGCGCTCGTCGACCAGGTCGGGACGTACGCCGCGGCGGTCCGGATCGCCACCGGTCCGCCGGGACGGCACGCCGCGCCGCCACCCGGGGCGGGGCCGGACCGGTTCTGGTACGTCGGGCGCAGCGCGTGGTCGTTGTACCGGCTGCAGTTCCGGGCGCACCTCACCCCGCGGTCGGTGTACCTCGAGGGCGCGGTCCGGCTCGCCGTGGCCCTGACCGCCGCCCGGGTGATCGCCGGGGTGGTCAACCTGCAGCACGGGTTCTGGGTTCTCCTGGCGACGCTCAGCCTCATGCGGGCCTCCGCGTCGGACACCCGGACCACGCTGCGTCCGGCGTTGATCGGCACCCTCGCCGGGGGCGCCGCCGGCGGCCTGCTCCTGCTCGTCTCACCCGCACGAGGGGCGTACGCCGCCCTGCTGCCGCTGGCGCTGGTGCTGGCCTTCGGCGTCGGTCCCCTGCTCGGCCTGGGCTGGGCCCAGGCGCTGCTCACCCTGCTGCTCATCGTCGTGTTCGCCCAGCTCAACCCGGCGTCGTGGCAACTGGCCGGCGCCCGGGTGGTGGACGTCGCGATCGGCGCCGTGGTGGGCGTCCTCGCCGGCCTGCTGCTCTGGCCGCGGGGCAGCGGCGGCGAACTGCGGCGCACCGCGGGTGCCTACCTGGCGGCGAGCGGGCGAGCCGTCGAGGCGATCGTGGCGGCGCTCGCGGGCACCGCGGACGCGCGGGGCGCGATCGACGCGGCCCGGCGCGCGGAGGCGCTCGCCACCGCCTCCTTCGTCCAGTACCACGCGGAGCGCCACGATCCTCGGCTGTCCCACGTCGACTGGGACCGGGTGCTGGCGGCCGCGCACCGCGCCAGCCACGGCGGGCGGGCGCTGCTCGCCGACCGCCGGCCCGGGGTGCTGGCCCCGTGGCCCGGCCCGGCGGCGGCGCTGGTCGCCCGGGCCACCGGACTGCGGGACGGCTACGCCGACCTCGCCCGGCAGGTGACGCGGGCTCGCGTCGACCGGCCGCTCGCGCCGGCGGCACCCGCCGGGGACGTGGCCGGGCAGGTGCACGGGATGCTGCGCGAGGGCGAGGACCGGCCGGAGGTGCTGTCGCTGGTGGAGGTCGACGGCTGGCTCACCGACCTCGACGGTCACCTCCGTCGCGTCACCCGATGCGACCGCCGACGGTGACCAGCCACTCGCCGGTCTCCCAGTCCGTCGGACCGCCCGCCACCCGGTAGCAGAGGTCGAGCCGGATCACCAGCTCCGACCGCCAGGGTGGTGGACCGGGGACCAGGCGCCGCGACGAGCACGCGCCGCCGGCGCCCACCCCGGGCGGTATCCTCCTCGGCGTCGAGCTGCGGGAGGTGAGGGCGTGACCAGGGAGACCGGGCGCAAGCTCGTCGCCTCGAACAAGAAGGCGCGGCACGACTACACGATCCTGAAGACCTACGAGGCCGGGATCGTGCTGGCCGGCACCGAGGTGAAGTCGCTGCGCGAGGGGCGGGTGTCGCTGGTCGACGCGTTCGCCCAGGAGCGCGACGGCGAGATCATGCTGTACGGCCTGCACATCGCCGAGTACGGCTTCGGCACCTGGACCAACCACCAGCCCCGGCGCACGCGGAAGCTGCTGCTGAACCGGGTCGAGATCGCCCGGATCCTGGAGAAGCTGCGCGACGGCGGGGTCACCCTGGTGCCGCTGTCGCTGTACTTCTCGAACGGCTGGGCCAAGGTCGAGCTGGGCCTGGCCCGGGGCCGCAAGTCCTACGACAAGCGCCAGGCCCTCGCCGAGCGTGACGCCAACCGGGAGATCGCCCGCGAGCTGGGCCGCCGCCTCAAGGGCCGTCGCCCCGCCTGATCCACCCCGCCCTTCCCGCGCGGTCCGCGCCCGTCTGCAAATACAAGGCTTCTTGTACATCGTTCCTTGTGGGTCTAGCCTGAGGGCATGGCGGACGAGCCGAGCACCCTTCACCTCACCGACCCCCGGGCCATGCGGGCGCTGGCCCACCCCACCCGGATCCGGCTCCTCGGCGAGCTGCGCATCCGCGGCCCGCAGACCGTGGGCATGCTGAGCGACGTGACCGGTGAGGCGGTCGGCTCGGTCAGCTACCACCTCGGCAAGCTGGCCGAGCACGGCTTCGTCCGGGAAGCCCCCGAGCTGGCCCGCAACCGCCGGGAGCGGTGGTGGCGGGCCGCGCACGCGCGTACCGACTGGGAGCCGGTGGAGCTGCTCGACGACCCGGAACGGCGGCTCGCCTCCGACCTGCTGCGCCGGGCCGTCCTCCAGCGCTACGTGGCCCGGTTCGAGGCCTACCTCGACGCCGAGGCGTCCCTCGACCCGGCGTGGGTGCGGGGCACCACGAGCAGCGACAGCTTCCTCCACCTCACCCCGGACGAGCTGGTGGAGCTGCGCCGCGAGCTGTCCGAGCTGGGCGCCCGCTGGCAGGAGCGCAGCAACCCCGACCGGCCGGACGCGCGCACCGTCACGCTGATCTGGCAGGCCTACCGGGGGCCGCAGTGAGCCGCCGGTGGGGCCCGCTGGCCGGGCTGCTGGCCGCGCACACGGTGTCGCTCACCGGCAACATGCTCACCCTGATCGCGCTGCCGCTCTACGTGCTGGCCGAGACGGGCTCGCCGGCGGCCACCGGGCTGACGGGCGCGTTCGCCACCGCCCCGGTGGTGCTCGGCGGCGCCTTCGGTGGCGTCCTCGTGGACCGGATCGGCTACCGCCGGGCCAGCGTGCTGGCCGACCTGGTCTCCGGCGTGACCGTCGCCGCCGTACCGCTGCTGCACGCCACGGTGGGGCTGCCCTTCCCGGCCCTGCTCGGGCTGGTCTTCGTCAGCGGTCTGCTCGACACCCCGGGCCAGACCGCCCGCACCGCGCTGCTGCCCGAGGCGGCGGCCGCGGCCGGGGTGCCCATCGAGCGGGCGATCGGCTGGTTCGGGGCCACCGAGCGCGGCTCCCGCCTGATCGGCGCGCCGGTTGCCGGCCTGCTGGTCAGCACGCTCGGCGCACTACCGGTGCTGGCCGTCGACGCGGCCACGTTCGCCGTCTCGGCGCTGGTGGTGACGGTGCTGGTGCCGGCGAGCCTGCGACCGTCCGCCGACCACGACGCCCCCTCGGCCGGCTACTGGCGGGACTTCGCCGCCGGGCTGCGCTTCCTGGTCCGCGAACCGCTGCTGCGCGCCATGGTGCTGCTGGTGCTGGTCACCAACCTCTTCGACGCGACCAAGAGCAACGTGCTGATGCCGGTGGTCGCCACGCGGGAGCTCGGTGGGGCGGCCGCCTTCGGTCTGCTGGTCGGCGCGATGGGCGGCGGCGCGCTGGTCGGCTCGCTGCTGTTCAGCGCCGTCGGGCACCGGCTGCCCCGCCGCGCCACCTTCGTCACCGCCTTCGCCGTCTGCGGCGCCCCGCCCTTCTGGGCGCTCGCCGCCGCCCCGCCACTGCCGGTGATCGCCGCGGTCTGCGTGGTGTCCGGCCTCGCCGCCGGCGCGATCAACCCGCTCATCGGCGCGGTCGAGCTGGAGCGCGTCCCGGCGACCATGCGGGCCCGGGTGTACGGGGTGATCGGGGCGGGCGCCTGGGCGGCAATGCCGGTGGGCGCCGCCGGCGCCGGGCTGGCCGCCGATCGGTTCGGCACCACCGCCACCCTGGTCGCCATCGGCACCGGCTACCTGCTGGTGGTGCTCACCCCGCTGCTCGGCGGCCCGTGGCGGGACCTGCGCCGGCCGGCGCCACCGGAGCAGCCGCCGCCGGACCGTTCCCCCACGCCCGCCGCCACGTCGGCGGAGTGACCGGGGAGTGGGTCGCCGGCCTCCCCGATGACCGATCATCGCGGAGGCCGGCGTGGCGCCGTCAGACGGCGACGCGGACCAGCAGGGTGAACGCCCGGACCGGGTCGCCGGTGAGCTGGGCGTGGTCGGCGTCGGCGATCAGTGCCGCCCAGTTCTCCGGGGCACTCCCCCGCACCACGGCGGCCTGGGCGGCGTCCCGGGCCACCCCGAGGATCGCCTCGACCAGCCCGGCGTTCCGGCGGTCGGCGCCGAGCTGCCGCCCCAGCCGGTCCAGCACCCCGGCGGCGTCGCGCAGCGAGCCGTCGGCGTTCCAGCCGGCCGGGCCGAGCGCCGCCCGCACCTGCGGCCGGTCGGCGGCCACGGCGGCCAGCCGGTCCCGGCCCGGGTCGGTGCGCAGGCCCCAGCCGAACGGGAACAGCGGCCGGTAGTCGGCGTCGCCCACGTTGATCGGCACCTGCGCCTCGTCACGCGGCCAGCTCACCGGCAGCCGGCCGGTGAACGGCCGGCGGCCGAAGAGCACGTCGGCCACCCCGGCGCCCTCGCTGCCGGGCAGCCAGGACGCCACCAGGGCGTCGATCCGGCCGAGCTGGTCGGTGAGCACCTGCGGCCGGCCGGAGACCACCAGCACCACGCAGGTCGGCAGCGCCGCGCAGACCTTGTCGACGACCGCCCGGTCCCCGGGCTGCAGCCGCAGCGACTTCTCCTCCTGCTGCGGTCCGCTGCACCAGCCGCACTCCGGGCCGCCGACATCGCCGTAGCCCTCCGCGTACGGGGTCTCGCCGACCACCACGACCCCGACCTCGGCGCCGTCGGTGGGAGCCGAGGCGTCGGCGCTGTAGGTGACCCGGGCCCCCGGGGCGACCTGACGGATGCCGTCCAGGATCGAGGTGCCGGGTACGGCGTCGGCGCCGGAGACGCCCTGCCAGGTGACCGTCCAGCCGCCCGCCTGGTTGCCGAGGTCGTCGGCGTTGCGCCCGGCCAGGTAGATGGAGGCGTCCCGGCGCAGCGGCAGGGCCCGTCCGCTGTTCTTCAGCAGCACCTGCGACTTCGCCACCGCCTCCCGGCCGACGGCCCGGTGCGCCGCGCTGCCGACCTGGTCGACGCCGGCCGCCGAGGCGTACGGATGCGCGAAGAGGCCCAGCTCGAACTTCTTGGTGAGGATCCGCCGCACGGCGTCGTCGATCCGCGCGGTGGGCACCCGGCCGGCGGTCACCTCGGCGAGGAGCAGTTGCTCGAACTGCTCGGCGTTGTACGGCTCCATGAACATGTCGGTGCCGGCGTTCACCCCGACCCGGACCTTGTACGCGGTCAGCCCGCCGTTGGTCGGCTCGGCGGGGTCGGGGATCTGGTGGATGCCCTCCCAGTCGGAGATCAGGAAGCCGTCGAAGCCGAGCCGGCCCTTGAGCACGTCGGTGATCAGTTCGCGGTGGGCGTGCATCTTGGTGGGGTTGCCGAGCCCGTCCTCGGTCCAGTCGACGCTGGAGAAGGAGGGCATCACGCTGCCCACCTTGTGCGCCCGCAGCGCCGGCAGGTACGGGGCGAGGTCGACCCGGGCGAAGTGCTCCCGGTCGGTGACGGTGACCCCCTGGTCGATCGGGTACTTCTGCTCCCACCACGGCTTGCCCTCGTTCGCGGCGGCGACGGCCTCGTCGTAGTCGGTGTCGCCGTCGCCGGCGTAGTGCTTGGCCGTGGCGAGCACCCGGTCGGCGTCGTCGAGCCGGCCGGGCCGGCCCTGGAGGCCGTCGATGACGGTCTCCATCGACACCACCAGCGCCGGGTCCTCGCCGAAGCTCTCGTAGCTGCGGCCCCACCGCTCGTCCCGGGAGACGCAGAGGCAGGGCGCGAAGTTCCACGGGATGCCGGTGGCGCGTACCTCGGCGGCGGTGGCGTGGCCGACCCGCTCGACCAGCTTCGGGTCGCGGGTGGCGCCGAGCCCGACGTTGTGCGGAAAGACGGTGGCGCCGACGACGTTGCCGTGGCCGTGCACGGCGTCGATGCCGTAGATCAGCGGGATCTGGAGGCGGGTGCTCAGCGCCTGCGCCTGGAGACCGTTGACCATCTCGACCCAGGCCGCCGGGGTGTTGCTGGCCGGGGTCGAGCCACCGCCGGAGAGCACCGAGCCGAGCTGCCAGCGGGCCACGGCGGTCGGGTCGTCGGCGACCGCCGCCCGCTCGGCCTGGGTCATCTGGCCGATCTTCTCGGCGAGCGTCATCCGGCCCAGCAGGTCGGCGACGCGCCGCCGCACCGGCAGCCGGGAATCGAGGTACGGCAGGCCGTGCGCGTCGACCACCACGGTGGGCCGGGCCGCGACGGTGGCCCGTTCGGCGGTCAGGGTCAGCGGCACCGTCTCGGCGGTCTCCGCCGCGCCGTCGGCCCGCACGACCACGGTGACCGGACGGCCGGCGCCGGACGGGCTGCCCGCCGGGAAGGTGAGCGTGCCCGAGGCGGCCGTGTAGTCGGCGCCCGGGGTCGCGGTGCCGGCGCCGGTGGCCCAGCGCACCGTGACCGGCGCGGCCAGGGGCTTTCCGTCCGAGGTGGACACCAGGACGTCCACCGGCACCCGGCTCCCCTCGGCCGCCGCGTACACCGGCCGGCCGGTGGTGACGGTGACCGTGCCGGCGTCGGCGGCCGCCGCGGGCGGGGCCGGCAACAGGGCCACCACCAGGACGCCGGCCCCGGCGAGCGTGGCGGGTCTGGACAGTCTCATCTCGCGCCTCCCCTGGGACCGCTCGCCCGGCGCCCCGTCGGCCCGGGCCGTCCGGGTCCCGGTCCCGGATCCTCCCGAACCGCATCGCATTACGTCAATATTTCCGACCGGTTCCGGAACCGGTTCGCGGCGACCCGGGAAGCGCTCTCTTGACAGCTCCGAACTTCGTTCATAACTTCATCGAAGTCTATCTTTATGGTTTGTTTACCGTTCGGCGAGGCACCGCCGCCGCAGCGGGGACGACCCGAAACCGCAGGGAGGCACCCCCGTGCGCAGCATCCGCACCCTCGCCGCCGTGGCCCTCGCGGCCGTGGGCCTCACGGCCGCGCTCACCACCGTCACCGGCGCCCCGGCCGTGGCCGCGCCCGGCGCCGTGACCTGGTCCGACGACTTCACCGGGCCGGCCGGCGCGGCTCCCGACGGGAGCAGGTGGCGCTACGACATCGGCGGCAGCGGCTGGGGCAACAACGAGCTCCAGTACTACACCAGCAGCACCCGCAACGCCGCCCTCGACGGCAACGGCAACCTGGTCATCACCGCCCGGAAGGAGAACCCCGCCGGCTACTCCTGCTGGTACGGCAGCTGCCAGTACACCTCGGCGCGGCTGCTGACCCGCGGCACGTTCAGCCAGGCGTACGGCCGCTTCGAGGCGCGCATCAAGATCCCGCGCGGGCAGGGGATCTGGCCCGCGTTCTGGATGCTCGGCAACGACATCGGCACCAACCCGTGGCCCAACAGCGGCGAGATCGACATCATGGAGAACATCGGCCGCGAACCGTCCACCGTGCACGGCAGCCTGCACGGGCCGGGCTACTCCGGCGGCTCCGCCCTGACCGGCCAGACCTCGCTCCCCGGCGGCCAGGCGCTCGCCGACGCCTTCCACACCTACACCGTCGACTGGGCGCCCGACTCCATCACCTGGTACCTGGACGGCGTGGCGTACTCCCGCAAGACCCCGGCCGACGCGGGCGGTAACCGGTGGGTCTTCGACCATCCGTTCTTCATGATCATGAATGTCGCGGTCGGCGGCAACTGGCCCGGCTCGCCGGACGGCAGCAGCACCTACCCGCAGACCATGGTCATCGACTACGTCCGGGTCCAGGCCTGGGACAACGGCGGCGGCGGGGGCACCGGCGGGCAGATCGTCGGGTACGGCAACAAGTGCGTGGACGTGGCCGGCGCCAACACCGCCAACGGCACCGCGGTCCAGCTCTGGACCTGCAACGGCACCGCCGCCCAGCGGTGGACCTGGAACGCCGACGGGTCGGTCCGCGCCCTCGGCAAGTGCCTCGACGTCGCCAGCGGGTCGACCGCCAACGGCGCCAAGGTGCAGCTCTGGGACTGCAACGGCACCGGCGCCCAGCGGTGGGTGTTCAGCGCCGCCGGCGACATCGTGAACCCGCAGGCCAACAAGTGCCTGGACGCCACCGGGTCCAGCTCCGCCGACGGCACCCGCCTCCAGATCTGGGACTGCACCGGCGCCCCCAACCAGAAGTGGCGCCGCTGACCCCCCACCCCGCCGCAGTCCCTTCGCGTTGATCATGAGGTTGGCGCCGCCGGAAAGCGCAATCCAAGGCGCCAACCTCATGATCAACAGGGTGGACACGGGGCTGATACCGTGAGCGCCGCGCGTTGACCTTCGGAGGGGCAGGCATGAGCGGCGTGGAGCCGGACACCGTTCGCACCGAACGGCTGGATCTCCTGCCGTTGCGCGTCGAGCATGCCGAGGAGATGGCGGTCGTGCTGGGTGATCCGGAGCTGCACGCCTTCATCGGCGGGGCTCCGGCCGATGCGGAGGCCCTGCGTGCCCGCTACGAGCGGCTCGTCGCCGGCTCGCCGGATCCGGCCGTCTCCTGGTGCAACTGGGTGATCCGGCTCCGGGAGGAGGGGTGCCTGGTGGGCACGGTCCAGGCGACCGTCGCCGGGCCGGCCGCCGACCGGGTCGCGGAGATCGCCTGGGTGGTGGGCACTCCGTGGCAGGGGCGGGGCATCGCCGGCGAGGCGGCCCGCGGGCTGGTGGCCTGGCTCGGGCGGCAGGAGGTGCGCACCGTCATGGCCCACATCCACCCGGAGCACCGGGCGTCCGCCGCCGTCGCCACGGCCGCCGGCCTGAGCCCCACCGGGGTCTGGCACGACGGCGAGATCCGGTGGGCGAGGTCCGCCGGCGGCTGACGCGTACGGTGGCGCCATGACGGAAGTCCTGCGGTACGCCGCCTTCACCACCGACCCGGCGGCGGGCAACCCCGCCGGCGTGGTCCTCGACGCCGGTGACCTCACCGACCCGCAGATGCTGGCCATCGCCGCCGACGTCGGATATTCCGAGACGGCGTTCCTCACCGCCACCGGTCCCGGCGAGTACGACGCCCGCTACTTCAGTCCGCTGGCCGAGGTGCCGTTCTGCGGCCACGCCACGATCGCCGCCGCGGTGGCCGTCGCCGAACGCGAGGGCACCGGCGAGCTGATCTTCGGGACCCGGGCCGGCGTGGTTCCGGTGGCGACCGCCCGGGACGCCGACGGACGGCCCACCGCGACCCTGACCAGCGTGGCGCCCTCCGACGCGCCGGTGGCGCCCGAGGACCTCGCCGAGGCGCTCGCCGCCCTGGGCTGGGCCCCGGCCGACCTCGACCCGGCGTTGCCGCCCCGCGTCGCGTACGCGGGCGCCCACCACCTGGTCCTCGGGGCGGCGACCCGGGAGCGCCTGGCCGCGCTCGACTACGACTTCGACCGGCTGCGCGACCTGATGCTGCGCCGGGACTGGACCACCGTGGCGCTGGCGTGGCGCGCCTCCGGCACGCGGTTCGAGGTGCGCAATCCGTTCCCGGTCGGTGGCGTCGTCGAGGACCCGGCGACCGGCGCGGCCGCCGCCGCACTCGGCGGTTACCTGCGTACCCATGGTCTGGTCGAGACGCCGACCACGCTGCACCTGCACCAGGGGGCGGACCTGGGCCGGCCGGGTCTGCTGGTGGTCGACGTGCCGGCCAGCGGCGGCGTCCGGGTGACCGGCAACGCCGTGGCCATGCCCCGCACCGGGGGCTGAACACGCCGGGGCCCGGCTCCCCCCAGGAGAGCCGGGCCCCGACCCCTTCTGATCAGTCGGTGCAGGACGGTGTGTCGAAGTGCCCCGGGGTGCTGGGGAACGCCGCCCCGGCGCCCTGGTCGGGGTTGTCCCGCGGATACACGTAGGACAGTTCCAGGAAGGCCGAGGTGCCCGCCGTGGTCACGTCGCTCGCGCTGCGACCGGCGCCGTTCGCCCAGGCCAGCCGGGTCAGGAAGTCCTGCATGGCCGGGCTGTGCTGGCGGACGTCGTTGAACCCGCCGTACGCCGCGTTGCAGTGGGTGAACAGGTTGTAGGCGCCGTTCCAGTCGAACAGCCGGTCACCGTTGTTCGGGCCGTTCTGGGTCACGTCGCCCTGGAGCACGTCCCGGTCCCAGCCGCCGTAGATCCAGTCGGTGCCGTGGTGGTGCTGGTTGTCGGCGAGGACGTCGTTGTCCAGGTTGGTCGCCTCGAACCAGCGGCACGGGTCGATCGTGCCGGCCGCCAGGTCCACCGGCCAGGCCCCCGCCGCGCAGTTGTCCGGGTAGGAGCCACGCGGCCGGAAGTCCAGCAGGTCGGAGCCGAGCACCGCGGTGACCGCCGGGCCGCTGGTGGCCCCGGCGCCGCCGAACAGGTGGTCGACGTACTGGTCCTGGTCGCCCCGGGCGGCGGCGCTGAACACGCCGTTGACCAGGCACTGCGGGTTGGCCGCGTCGAGCACCGGGTCGCAGCCCTTGCCGCCCCAGAGCACGTCCGAGCCCTCGCCGCCGAACACCTCGTCGCCGCCGCTGTCGCCGTTGGCCACGTCGTCGCCGAAGCCGCCGTGGATGTTGTCCGCGCCGGCACCGCCCCGGATGAGGTCCCCCGCCCCGGCGGTCAACCCGGCGTGCGGCATGGCCGCCGAGGTGGCGCTGCCGATCCAGGCGTCCCCGTCGGTGTCGTGCAGCAGGTCCACGCGGCGGTCGTAGCCGCCGGCCCGGAACCCGGTGAACGTCTCCTGCGGGACCGAGGACAGCGTCGCGGTGAAGCCCAGCGCCGCCACGTCGTCGGCGTTGAGGAACTGGTTCACCACGCCGCCCCGGTCGCCGAGGATGGCGTCCCGGCCGTCCTCGCCGTAGAGGCTGTCCGCGCCCAGCTCACCGAAGAGGTCGTCGTCGCCGGCGCCGCCCCGGATCTGGTCGTCGCCGTCCTGGCCCCACGCCCCGTCGTTGCCGGCGTCACCGTAGAGCTGGTCGTTGCCGTAGGCGCCGGCCGGCTCGCAGGTGGCCTGGGCCGTGGTGCAGAACCGGGTGGACGGGCCGGGCAGCGCCGGGTCGTGGGTGCGGGCCACCGTGGCGTCGGCCGGCACCGCGCCGGTCGGGTAGCGCTCGGTGTAGACCCGCTCGGCCTGCTTCCCGTTCACCGTGGTCACGGTCCGCAGGAGCGACCCGTTGTCGCCGAGGACCACGTCGTCGGCGCCGTTGCCCTCGACCACGTCCCCGGTGTCCCGGAACCCGGCGGCCGCGCTGCCGCCGATCAGGTCGTCCTGCCCGGCCGGCGCGCCGGCGCCGACCAGGTCGGCCGGGGCCGCCGGGTCGCCCGGCCAGCCCGGGTCCGGCAGCGGGGCGACCGTGGTCCGGCCCGCCGCGCCGAGGGCGGTGTCGCCGCGCAGCGCGTCCGCGCCGCCGTTGCCCTCCAGGTAGTCGCCGTCGCCGTCGCCGGTCAGCGCGTCGTCGCCGTCCTGACCCCAGAGGGTGTCGACGCCGTCGCCGCCGCTGATCCGGTCCGCGCCGAACCGGTTGGCGGTGGCCGCCGCCCGGTCCAGCAGCACCACGATCCGCGGGCCGAACGGGTTGCCGTCCGCCCCGAGCCGGACCGTCACGGCCGTGGGCTGCTCACCGGGGAGCGGGCGGAGCACCGCGCCGTTGTCCCCGATGACCGCGTCCGAGCCGGGTCCGCCGAAGACGGCGTCCGCCGTGTCCGGCTGGCCCGTCGTGGTCGCCCCGGTCCCGTCGTACGCGGCGCTGGACCCACCGACCAGGTCGTCGTCGCCGGCGTTCCCCTCGACCCAGTCGGCGGCGGGGCCGCCCTCGGCGAAGTCCGCGCCCGCGTCGGCGTGCACCCGGTCCGGGCCGCCCTGCCCGAAGATGACGTCGTCGGCGTCGCCACCCGAGATCAGGTCACCGCCGCTGGTGCCGGCCAGCGGGGCGAACCCGAGGTCGAGCAGGGTGACCTTGCGCGCCGGGCCGGTCCGGCCCTGGGTGACCCGGGTCGCGTCGGCGGTGGCCGGCGTGAACCGGGCGTTGTCGCCCGCGATCAGGTCGGGATCGCCGTCGCCGAACAGCTGGTCCCCGGTGTCCGGGCGACCGTTGCCGGCGAGCGGTTCCTGGGCGGAGCCGCCGACGATCTCGTCCTTGCCGAGGCCGCCGTGGACCAGGTCGGCGCCGTTGTTGCCCTCGAGCTGGTCGTCACCGCCGTCGCCGTCGACCCGGTCGTCACCGAGCCCGCCGTAGGCGATGTCGCCCTCCGGGCCACCGGAGATCACGTCCCCGGCGCCGGCGGCCGGCACGTCCCCGGCCAGGTCCAGCGGGTACGGTCCGACGTCGCCGATCCGCGGGGTGCCGTTGTCCCCGACGATCCGGTCCACGCCGTCCTCGCCGTAGACGAAGTCCCGGCCGTCGGCCACGCCGGCCACCCGTCCGCCGCCGTAGAGCACGTCGTCGTCCGGGCCGCCCAGGACCTGGTCGCCACCCTCGTTGCCCTCGGCCGTGTCCACGCCGGTGCCGCCGTACAGGCCGTCGTCGCCGGTGTTGCCGAAGAGCAGGTCGACCCCGTCGTCGCCGTGCAGCTGGTCGACGCCCGGACCGCCCCAGGCCCGGTCGGCGCCGCCGCCCAGGTGCAGGGTGTCGTCGCCGAGCTGGCCGCAGGCGCGGTCGTCGCCGCCGCCGAGGTCGGCGCGGTCGTTCCCGCTGCCGGCGGTGACCACCTCGACCCCGGCGCCGCCGAGGATGAGGTCCGCCGCGCCCTGGTCGGCGGGGGCGGGCTGGTCGCCGGCGAGGGTGGCGTCGGCGCAGGTCTCGGCGGTCAGTCGCCTGTCGCCGAAGACGATGGCTCCGCCGTCCCCGCCGACCACGTGGTCGCTGCCCAGGCCGCCGACGAGCAGCTTGGTCTGCGACTGGGTGCCGGCCGGCAGGGGCTGGTGGACGACCTGGCGGGCCGGGCCGTAGCCGTCGGTGCCGTCCGGGTCGCCGACGCTGGACGGCTCGGCGATCACGTAGTCCTCGTCGGGGCCACCGAACAGCTCGTCGGTGCCGTGGCCGCCGACCAGCACGTCGTCGCCGCCGTAGCCGTACAGGTGACCGGTCTGCCCGTTGGCCGAGTGGGACACGACCAGGTCGGCGCCGGCGCTGCCGTGCACGGTGTCCTGGCCGGAGCCGGTGTCGACCTTGTTGGTCAGCCCGGCGTCGCCGCTGCCGGCCGCGTCCGGGTCGGCCGGGACGGTGCTCCCGGCGGTGTGGATGGTGTCGTCGCCCTTGCCGCCGTTGACGATGTCCTCGCCGGGGCCGCCGACCAGGAGGTTCTTCCCGTTCGGCCGGTCGTCGAGGACCACGCCGAGCACGTCGTCGCCGCCGTTGCCGTAGACCGTGCTGGCGCCGTGCCCGACGGTGACGTGGTCGGCCGCCCCGGTGGTCGCCTCGGTCGGGTCCGTCAGCTTGGTCCAGTCGACCAGGCCGGTCAGGCTCTTGTCCCCGACCGAGGTGTGTACGGTGGTGGCGCCGGCCCGGTCCACGGCGCCGAGGCCGCTGTCGCCGGCCACCACGTCGTTGCCGTCGCCGGTGGTGACGCTGTCCTGCCCGGCGCCGCCGGCCACCCGGCTGACCTGGCCGGCCGCCTCGGCGGTGACGATCACGTCGTCGCCGCCACGCCCGTCCACCCACGCCGGACCGGTGCCGGTGCGGATCTGGTCCCGGCCGTCGGAGCCGAGCACCACGGCCGCCTTGTCGAACGCGGAGGTCTTCGTGCCGTCGCCGCTGGTGTCGCCGTCGCCGAGCAGCAGCACCGACAGGGAGACCTTGTCCGCGTCGGCGACCTGGTAGCCGCGCCCGTCGACGACCACCCGGGCCAGGTTCGGGTCGAGGAACTCCTGCTTGCGCCCGAGCGCCTCGACCGCGAAGCCGTCGAAGTCGTCGGTGGCGCCCTCGGTGCCCGCGTCGGCGTAGTGCAGCGCGTACACCTTCACGACGTCACCGGCGTAGGTGCCGGCGCCGTTGTCCCACGCCTTGTCCCCGCGCTGCTCCTGCTTGCCGAACTTGCCGGCGAAGACCACCAGGGTGTCCCCGGTCGTGCCGCCCAGCTCGGGTGGCTTGGGTTTGCAGTCGGGTTGCGCGCGGAAGTCCAGCAGGGTGGCGTCGACCAGGGTGAAGTCGAAGGTCTTGGAGAACAGGAACAGGTCGATGGTGATGTAGACCTTGAGGAAGACCGAGAGCTGCCCGCTGGTGGTGAAGAGGCAGACCGGGTTCACCAGCAGCGCCTGGAGGAACTCGCTGGTGCGGAACTTCCCGTCGTTGTTCGGGTCGTTCCAACTGAACCCGACGGTGAGCCGGATGCCGCCCTCGATGCCCGCCTTGACGATGAGCACGCTGACCTCGGCCCCCGCGGCGATCTCACCGCGCAGGGTGACCACCGGGACCGGCTTGCCGCTGCTGTCGCTGGTCTTGAAGTAGAGGCCGTCGAGCAGGCTGACCGCGTCGAGGTCGGTGCCGTCGGTGGCGGCCTCCACGGCGTGCCGGATGCCCGCGGTGTCCAGGCCGGCGATGAACCGGGCGGTCACCGAGGCGCTGCCGGAGAGGGTGACCAGCACCGGCGGCGGGGCGTACACCGGGCCGAAGGACTGCCGCCAGCTGAACCCGAGCGACAGCGGACCGGAGTCGAAGCTGACCAGCTCGACGTCCTGCCCCATGAGCAGCCCGAACAGCGAGCCCGG
Organism: Micromonospora sp. I033; assembly: GCF_053890995.1. NCBI lineage: Bacteria > Bacillati > Actinomycetota > Actinomycetes > Micromonosporales > Micromonosporaceae > Micromonospora > Micromonospora sp. I033. Next base: position 20,324 of record NZ_JBSSLX010000059.1, read on the forward strand.
GTTGTCGAAGACGGGGAAGCTGAAGCCGGTCTTCTGGGCGTTGGACTTCCCGTCGCTGCCCGCGGCGAAGAGCTTCTCCCCGTCGTCGCCGGCGGCGGTGTCCACGGCGGACTTCACCTGCGCGGCGGACTTCGCCTGCGTGAACGGGTCGTCCCGCTTGATCAGGCTCTCCGCCGACGCCGGGGAGGCCTCGGTGGTGAGTGCCCGGGCCGGGTCGACCAGGAACTGGCCGAGCGGGATCGAGCAGCCGGCGTCGCAGTCCGGTATCCGGTTCACGAAGGTGATCACCGCACGTACGGTGTCGACGAAGTCGAGCTTCGGCCCGCCGGTCAGGGTGCTGAACGTCTTGGCGAGCCAGACCAGGGTGATGTCCGGCCCGCCGGTGGCCCTGGACAGGTCGGACAGCACCGGGATCGGCGCGTACAGGGTGTCGATGACCGGCTGGAGCGGGCCGGTGACGGCCTTGAGCTTCTCCACCACCGGCTTGAGGATCTTGCTGAAGAAGGCGCCGGCGTCCAGCGCGATGTCGGTGAACGTCACCTGGAGCGGGGTGGTGACCCCGCCGCCGGTGGCGATCAGCCCGCCCTGCTTGTGCTCCAGGCCCCACTTGAGCCCGAAGCGGGCGCTGATGCCCGGCAGCGCGGAGCCGACCTCGTCGCCGGTGTTGACGGCCGCCGCCAGCTTCCAGTCGATGTTCACCTGGGCGGTCAGGTCGGTGGCCAGCAGCGAGCCGAGGTCGGCGAACTCGGCGAGGGTGAGCTTGGCGTCCGCGTCGGCGGCGCAGTCCGCCGCGACCGCCGGGTCGAAGCAGCTCTTCTCGCCCGCCGAGCCCTTCAGGTCGACCCCGAAGTACGCCCGCACCAGCGGCGCGGTGCCCTGCTTGGTGGCGTTCACCTGGATGAACGCGAGCTGGGCGGCCAGGTCGCCGGTCATGTCGAAGGCGGCGCCGATCTGCACCTCGGGCGCGGTGTCCCCGTCGTGGGTGGGGACGTAGAAGCCCTCGTCCCGGTCGAGGACCAGGTCCAGGTGCAGCTTCCAGCCCAGCTTGGCCTGGATGCCGTCGGGGGCGCCCTTCTTGGCCTTCAGCGACAGGCCGGGGATGCCCAGGTCGAGCGGCACGTTGACGCCGAGGCACTTGTCGCTGTCGCTCGCGTCCTTGCAGCCGTCCGCGGCCGAGGGCGCGCCGCGCGAGGCGGTCAGCTTGATCCGGATGGACTGGAAGTCCTCCGGCTGGCAGGGGGTGGCCACCCCGCTGCGGCAGCCGACCACCGCGCTCACGCCCGGGTCGAGGTCGGCCAGCACGTCGTTGAGGGCGCTCTGCACACCGGCGCTGTCCAGCGTGGCGTTCGCCAGCACCGGCCCGATGGCCTCCTTGACGTCCTCGCGCAACTGGGCCACGAAGCGCTGCCCCTGTTGCAGGTCGTCGCCGACCAGGGGCAGCTTGCCGTCGAAGCTGGCCAGCCGCAGCGCCTCCTCCACCTTGGCCAGGTAGCCGTCGATGCCCACGTTGAAGTCGGTCAGCTTCAGCGACAGGTTGGCGAAGCAGGAGGTGAGGTCCGGGGTCTGGGCGTGCGGCGTCAGGTCCAGACCCATGGTGAAGGTGAGCACGTTGGTGGCGTCGGCGGGTTCGCAGTTGTTGACGAACAACGGCGCGCGGGCGCAGACCGGGGTGGTCGCGCCGCCGACCCCGCCACCGCAGTCCACGCCGGCCGTGGTGAACGTCGGCGTCAGGCCGAGCAGGTCGGTGACCGGCCCGTCCGCGGCGAGCCCGCCGAGGCCCACGCTGAGGTCCGCCTTCACGGTGGCGAAGTCGGGGTCCTTGCCGAGGTCGAGGGCGAGCGGGCCGACCCGGGCGGCCAGCGCCGCGTCGTTCACCCCGCCCTTGACGGTGACCTTGGCCGAGGACGTCTTGTCGAGCAGGGGCGCCGCGTTCAGCTTCAGCGGCAGCAGCAGGCCGAGCTTGGCCTGGGCGTCCACGTCGAGGGCGAAGGTGCCGGAGCTGTCCAGGCTGACCAGCTCGCGGGCGCCGTCCCAGGCGAAGGCGAGCGGCCCGGCGGTGCGGACGTTGCGCTTCCAGTCCAGCCCGATCCGCAGGTACGGGCCGCCGGCCCGCTCGTCGAGGGTGAACTGGATCCCGCTGTCCGCGCCGATGGCGTTGTTGAGCTGGTCGAGGGCGTCCTGGAGGGTGTCCGGAGGCGCGGCGAGCAGCTTGTCCAGCGCGTCGGCCAGCTCGGGCCGCAGCGCGTACGCGGTGCCGTCGGCGGGCTTCGGCGTGCCGGCCGCCTCGACCCGCAGGGTCTGGCCGTCCACCCGGTCCAGCACCCGGTACGCCTTGCTGCCGATCACCACGGTCCGCCCGGCCAGCCGCGGGTCGAAGGCGGCGTCGCCGCTGCGGTTGCCGTCCTTGAGCAGGAAGTTGACACCGTCGGCGGTGAAGGTGACGCCCTTGCCGACGCCACTCTCGTCGGCGCCGAGCAGTTCCCGGGCCGAGCGGCCGAGCAGCGGGATCTCGGTGTTCAGCGGCCCGCTGCCGCCGCCGGGCTGGGTGAGCGCGGCGTTGACCAGCCGCAGTGCCTCCACCACGACGGCGAAGAGGGCCTTCGGGTCGTCCGGGTTGAAGTCGACGGCGAAGAGGCCGTCGAGGCTGCTGGTGTCCACCACCGGCTGCTCGCCGGCCTTCCAGCTCACGTCCACGCCGACGCCCGTGCCGAGGGCCCCGGTGGCACCCGGGACGCTCACGGTGACCTTGCCGGTGGTCTTCACCGAGGAGGAGACGGCGAGCAGGTTGCCGGGCTCGGTCTGCAACCGGCGGAACAGCTCGCCGAGGCTGATGTCCTGCGCCTGCTTGAAGCTGACCTGGAGCATCCGCTGCCCGGCGGTGGCCGGCCCGACGGCGAGGTCGCCGCCGAGCTTGACCTTGAGGAAGCCGGCGGTGGCGAAGAAGTCGACGCCGGTGGCGATCGGGAAGTCCGCCGCGAACAGCGGCGTGGCCGGGTCGGTGCGCAGCAGCACCCGGTCCGCGTTGGCCGTCGGGCTGCCGAGGTCGTCGCGCAGGTCGAGCACGAGCGTGACGGCGGCGCTGTAGCGGGGCTTCACGGTGGCGAAGGTGGCCTGGGCGTTGGCCGCCCGGAGGCCGACCTTCTTGTCCCCGCCGGCCGGCTTGGTGAGGGTGCCGGCCAGTTCGACCGCGCCGATGTTGGGGCTGGAGCCGCTGATCACCCAGACGCTGTCGGGGCCCGGCTGGCCACCGATCCAGTTCTCCGCCAGGGTCACCGTGGTGGCGGTGTTCGCGGCGATGGTGCCGGCCGAGGTGCCGGCGACCACCCGCTGACCGACCAGCTCACCCGCGACGAACCGGTTCTCGCCGACGCTGAAGCCCTTGGCCGTGAAGGTGGCACCACGGCCGGAGACCGAGGCGGCGCCCGGGTCCAGCGGCACGGCCACGGTGGACTCCCGCTCCAGCTTCACCCGGAAGACCAGCTTCTCGCCGGCGAAGGAGAGGTTGTCGACCGGCAGCCCCTCGGCGGCGAGCAGCTTGACCAGTTCCTGGATGGAGCTGAACTTCGGCTGGCCGGCCTTGGCCGGGTCGTCGGTGGCGGGGTTGAACTCCGGGTCGTCCGGCTTGGGGTGCACGTACTTCTTGAGGAAGCCGGCGAGCTTCTCGTTGACCTTCACGGCGTCGGCGAAGGTGCCGCGCAGGAAGGGCAGGCTCAGGTTGCCGGCCGGCCCGCTCTGCTGCACCCCGCTGAGCAGGGTGGCGAGCTGGGCCAACCCGGAGGCCAGGTCGAGCGGGCTCATGTTGCGGAACTTGGCGATGGTCTCGTCGAGACCGGTGGTGGTGACGGTCGGGCTGCCGACGCTGATGTCGTTCCAGTCGACCTTCACGGTGGCGGCGACGGCGGGCAGGTCGAAGGGGGCGCCGACGGTGGCCGCGCCGAGGTTGACCTGGCCGTGCACGGAGCCGGGGCCCGGCTCCGTCTCGGTGTCGGAGATCCGGCCGCCGCCGGAGTTGTCCAGGGCGACCTGGACGAGCCCGGCGAGCGAGCCGGCCGCGCCCAGCTCACCGGTCCCGGCTCCGGCGCCGGTGTCGAAGGCGAGCCGGCCGTCGCCGTTCGGGTCGGTGACGGTGGCCTTGACGTGGGTGCGGGCGGTGAGGGTGCTGCCGGCGGTGAGCGTGACGCCGAGGATGCCGACCGAGGCGGTGGCCTGGTCCAGGTCGGCGCGGAGCGTCGCCGCGGCGTCGATGTCGAGGCGCGGGGTGTCCCCGTCGCGGACCAGGTAGGTCTCCCCCGCGGCGGTGTGCCGGGCCCGCAGGTGCAGGGTCGCCCAGCCGGTGACGTCGACCGCCTTGGCGACCGTCACCCCGCCGACCGCCAGGTCCTTCGCGGTGACCTGCCGCTTCGTGGTGACCAGCACGTCGAGCAGGTGGTCGCCGCCGCTGGCGGTGACGGTGCTGGTCAACCGGGTGCCGCCGCCGAGGTCCACGTCGTCCCTGGTCAGGCCGTCGGCCAGGGCGTCGGACGCCTTCCGGGCGAGCTTGTCGGTGTCCACCAGGGCGCCCGGGCTGACGCCGAGCAGCGGCAACGGCTGGCCGAGTTGGCCGACCCGGGACAGGCCGCCCTCGGCCCAGGTGGCGGTCTTCGACATCAGGGTCTTGAGCGCGCTTTCCCACGCCTCGTCCGCGTGGGCCGGCGCCGCCGTCCACACCAGGGCGAGCGCGGCGGTCACCACCGCCGCGGTCAGTCCGGCGAGCAGCCGCCGTAGAGCCACCATGAGCCACCTCTTCCTCGACGCCCACCACCGACGGCGCTGGTCCCGCGCCAGCACATCGATCGCCGAGGAGACCCACAACTTCTGTGTCGAGATGGTGACAGAGCGTCAGACCGATCGGTCGACGTCACTACGCCGGGCGTCCTGATCGGACTGAGCGGTCAGCCAGATCGGCACACCGGCACGGACGCAACCCGGCGAGGCGTGTAACGAAACGGCCGGTGCCGACGCTGATGGAAGGCGCTCCGCGCGGCCGGGGCGCCCGCGCGTGGTTCGCCCGGGGTCAGAACGGGGCGTCCACCGCCAGCCGCCGCACCTGGGTCAGGTACGGGTCCAGCTCCCCCACCTCGAACCGGCAGGTGCCGATGACGTGCCAGAACTGGCCGCCCGAGTCACCGTCCAGCTTGTACCGGCCGTCCGGGCTCACCGCCGCCCAGCCGTCGGGCAGGCCGATGAGGGTGGTCCGCAGCTGGGCGTGCTCCGGGTCCGCGACGTCCCACAGCCGCACGGTGCCGTCGTCGCCGGCGCTGGCCAGCAGGCTGCTGTCGGGGCTGAACGCCACCGACCAGACCCGCCGGGTGTGTGCCGCCAGGGTGCCGTGCAGCCGGCCGGTGCCCGGGTCCCAGAGCCGGATGACGAGGTCGTCGCCGGCGGTGGCGAGCAGGTTGCCGTTGGGGCTGAACGCGCACGACCAGAGCCGGCCGGTGTGCTCGGTGAGCACCGTGCGCCGCTCCCCGGTGAGCGCGTCCCACACCACGGCGACACCGTCGTTGCTGGCGCTGGCCAGCAGCGTCCCGTCGGTGTTGAAGGACACCGCGTACACCCGGTCGGTGTGGTGTTCGAGGGTGAGCCGGCAGGTCGCGGTGGCCGCGTCCCAGAGCCGGACGAGCTGGTCGTCGCAGCCGGTGGCGATGGTCTCGCCGTCCGGGCTGAACACCATGGCGCGCACCCGGCCCCGGTGCGGGGTGAGGGTGGCGAAGTGCCGGCCGGTGCGCCTGTACCACAGCCGCACGGTGTCGTCGTCGTTGGCGGTGGCGAGGGCGTCGCCGTCGGGGCTGAACGCGGTCGCCCAGACGTGGTCGGTGTCCACGTTGAGCTCCCGCTCGTCCACGCCGGTCTCGGTGTTCCACAGGTGCACACCGCCGTCGCCGCTCGGCGCCGCGACCAGCGACTCCCCCGGGCAGAAGACGGCCGAGAGCAGCCGGTCGGCCGGGCTGGCGAGCTGCCGGACCAGCCGCCCGGTGCGCGGCTCCCAGAGCCGCACCACGCCGTCGTTGCCGCAGGCCGCGAGGACCTCGCCGTCGTCCCGGAACGACAGCGCGGTGACCCGCCGGCCGTGCCCGCGCAGGGTGTGCTGGAGCTGCCCGCTGCGCACGTCCCACAGCCGGGTGGTGCCGTCGTTGCTGCTGGTCGCCACCTGCGCCTGGTCGGGCCGCCAGACCACCGGCCAGACCGAGCCGCGGTGCCGGGTCAGCTCGTGCCGCAGTTGGCCGTCGGCGCTGTCCCAGAGCTGGATCGCGCCGTCGCTGGCGGCGGTGGCGAGCAGACTGCCGTCGCGGTTGAACCGGACGCTGTAGATGGCACCGCGCTGCCGGCCGAGCACCCGGACCGGGCGGCCGGTCTCCATCTCCCAGAGCCGCAACGCGCCGTGGGTGTCGCCGGTCGCCATCAGCGTGCCGTCGGGGTGGACGTCGAGGGCGTACACGTCGGCCTCGTGGCCGCGCGGCTGGCGCAGCAGCTCACCGTCGGTGGCCCGGCGGATCCAGACCCGGCCGTGCTGGCCGACCGCGGCCAGCAGCCGGCCGTCCGGGCTGTGCACCACCCGGTAGACCACCTCCGGCTCGCGCACCTCGAAGGCGAGCCGGCCGGAGGGGATGTCCCAGCCCCGGACCACGCCGGCGCTGTCCACCACCACGACCCGGCGGCCGTCCGGGCTGAACGAGGTGCCCCAGATCGGCGCGGCGTGGCCGGGCCACTCGTGGCGCAGCCGGGCGGTGCGGGTGTCGTAGAGCCGGACCACGCCGGCCGCGTCGCCCACCACCAGCCGGCCCCGCTCGCCGTCGGTGAGCAGCGGCCACACCCAGCCCGCGAAGACGTCCTCGATGACGTGCCGCACGTCGCCGTGGTCGGCGTCCCAGAGCCGGACGGTGAGATCCGCCGCCCCGGTCACCAGCTGGTGCGAGGCGGCGTCGAAACGGACCGCGTAGACGCGGCCGCGGTGGCCCTGGAGGGTCCGCACCGGCAGCCCGGCCGCGGTGTCGCAGATGAGCACACCACCGTCGTCGCTGCCCACCGCGAGCACCGCCCCGTCCGGGCTGTACGCCACCGGCACCGGCAGCCGGCCCACCTCGAAGCCGTACGCGACACCCACCGCGGGCGGCGCCAGACCCGGCGCGACCGGACGACCCGGGGCGACCACGGCGCCGCGCAGCTCCGGCGCGCGCAGCAGCGCCGCGTCGGCGCTCACGTCGATCAGCGCCGTCCGGTGCCACCTGCTGCCGGTGATCCGGGCGCCGCGCAGGTCGGCGCGGAACAACCGGGCGCCGGCCAGCTCCGCGTCGCGCAGGTCCGCCCCGGCGAGGCGGGCCTGGTCCAGGCGGGCGCCGCGCAGCCGGGCGTGCTCCAGCCGCGCCTCGGTGAGGTTGGTCGACACCAGGCGGGTGTCGGTGAGGTCGGCGCCGGTCAGGTCCGCCCCGGCGAGTTCCCGGTGCGAGAGGTCCTCGCCCCGCAGCACCGCGCCGCGCAGGTCGGCCCGGTCGGGCAGTCGCAGCCGGGCGCTGAGCCGCAGCGCGTTGGCCCGGACCGTCTCCCCCGCCGCCTCGTCACCCAGCACCCGGGCGGTCCAGGCGGTGCAGCGCGCCGGGTCGGCGAGGTCGCCGAGGAACTCCACGGTCAGCGCGGACAGCGGGCGCACCGCCAGCGCGGCTGGCTCCTCGCCACGGTTGAGCTGTGCGGCGATCCCCTCGGCGACCAGCCACTCCATCACCGAGGTGTGGATGAACCCGAACAGCCCGTCGTCGGTGCGGACCAGCAGGCTGCCGGCCCCGACCGCGTGGATCGCCTGCGGCCCGGACAGCCGGGAGTCGGCCAGGCCGGCGAGCTGGCCGGCGGCCTCGGCCAGCTCGGCCAGCCGCAGGTAGGACTCGCCGCTCTCCCAGAGCTGGAACGCCAGCCGGCTCACCGCGTGCCACAGCTCGGGCCGGCGCAGGCTCACCGGCGCGCCCGGGATCCCCTGGGTGCGCCGCTCCTCGAAGTCCAGCCAGGACTCCAGGATCTCCCGGTATAGCGCCGCCGCGCTGAACGTGCCGCCGGCCCCGGCCACCGCGGCCAGCCGCCCCTCGTCGAGGTTGGCGATGAAGCCGAGCATCCGCGGGTTGCGGGAGAGGCCGAGCAGGTCCTTCACCCCGGCCAGCAGGTCCAGCCGCTCGCGGGCGGCCCGCTCGTCCCCGCCGTAGCGGTTGCGCAGGAAGGTCTCGATCTGGCCGGGGGTGAAGTCCTCGATGGCCAGCACCCGGCGGTGCGGCAGCAGGCCCACCCGCTCGCCCAGGGCGGTCAGCACCTGCGAGTTGGTCTTGAAGTGCTGGGTGCGGCTGCTCACCACGATCTTCGCGTGGCCCTCGGCCGCCTGGAGCAGCGTCTCCAGGTGGTCGGCGGCCCGGTCGTAGGTCACCCGGGCCACCAGCTCGTCGAAGCCGTCGAAGAGCAGCACGATCCGGCCCTGCCGGAGCATGTAGCGGAACGCCTTGAGGTCGATGACCTGCTCGCCGTGGTTGGCCAGGTGCGCGGCCACAAGGCCGTCGACCGAGTGCGCCTTGTCCAGCGCGCGCAGTTCCACCAGGATCGGGATCAGGTCGGGGGCGGCGGTGGGCAGCCGGCGGGCCACCTCGCGCAGCGCGAAGGTCTTGCCCCGGCCGAAGTCGCCGAGCACCAGCACGAACCGGCCGTCCGGCGCGGAGATCAGCTCCAGCAGCTCGTCGACCACGTCCTCACGGACCCGCTGGTCGGCGCCGACCAGGTGCCGGTAGCGCTGCGGCACGTACTGGCCGGGCGGGTAGAGCCGGTCGGCCTGCAGCCGGGCGGTCTGCGCGGCCACGTACTCCCGCAGGTCGAGCAGGCCCTGGAACTCGGTCAGGTGCAGCACCCGCACGCCGCGCCGCTGCGCCGCCTCGGCCAGCCCGCGCGGCACCCGGTCGCCGTCGTAGACCAGCTCGGAGGGGATGTCCGGGTCGGTGGCGTGCACCCGCCGGGCGAAGTGGTCGACGTCGGCCGGGGACGGCGTGCCCACGTACGCGCCGACCCGCTGCTGCCGGACCACCCCGTCGGCCCGGTAGGTGACGTAGAGGTGCGGCGGGTCGGCCTCGACCCGGCGGACCAGCACCCGGTCGTGGCGGGCCTCGCAGACCTCGGCGAGCCGGTCGAGCAGGCGCTCCACCGGGGCGGGCGGGGGCACGGCCGGCACGG
>NZ_JBSSLX010000060.1:0-29463 GCF_053890995.1 Micromonospora sp. I033
TCCGGCCCCGGCGCGCCCCGCGTCGAGGTCGGCGACGAGGTGATTCTGGTCGAGCTGACCGACCCGGCCGACCCGGCGGCGAAGACCTACAACATCGCCGAGCACCAGCGCGGCACCCCGCTGGTCTGGCTGGCGGTGCTGTTCGCCGTGGCCATCGTGGCGTTCGGCCGCTGGCGCGGGCTGGCCGCGCTGGGCGGGCTGGTCGCGAGCTTCGCCATCCTGCTCGGCTTCGTGCTGCCCGGGATCGGCGCCGGCCAGCCGCCGCTGCTGGTGGCGATCGTCGGCGCCGCGCTGATCATGTTCGTGGTGCTCTACCTGACCCACGGGATCACCGCGCAGACCTCGGTGGCCGTCCTCGGCACGCTCGGCAGCCTGGTGCTGACCGGGGTGCTCGGCACCCTGGCCACCGCCGCCACCCACCTGACCGGCTTCGGCAGCGAGGACGCCACCACCCTGTCGATGTTCCAGAGCGACGTGGACCTGCACGGCCTGCTGCTGGCCGGCATCGTCATCGGCTCCCTGGGCGTGCTGGACGACGTCACGGTCACCCAGGCGGCCACGGTCACCGAGTTGGCCCATGCCAACCCCGCGCTGTCCCGCCGGCACCTCTACCGGGCGGCCACCCGGGTGGGCCGGGCGCACATCGCCTCCACGGTCAACACCATCGTGCTGGCCTACGCGGGCGCCTCCCTGCCGCTGCTGCTCCTGCTCGTCGCCGACTCCCGGCCGGTGGGCGAGATCCTCACCAGCGAGTTCCTGGCCCAGGAGATCGTCCGGAGCGCGGTCGCCACCCTCGGCCTGATCGCCGCCGTACCGCTGACCACCGCACTGGCCGCGGTCGTCACCACCGCCGGGCGGCGCGGCACCACCGCCGGGCCGGCGGATCCCCCCGCGCCCCGCCCGCCGGCCGGGCGGGACGAGGCGCTGGAGGCGCTCGGCGGGTCGTCCGGGCCGCGCGCCGGCGGGTGGCCCGGCGGCGACAGGAGCACGGAGGCCGCATGGTGACACTCCGCAGCGTGACGACGGATTTCAAACGCGATCCTGGTCACGCCCGGCGAGGACAAAATCTCGCTATTGGTCGGCTTCCGGACGTAGAAGCCCGGGAGGACTCTCGGGTAACCTCGCTGCCGGTCACCGCCGAAGGCGCGCACCGGCGCCAGCGGTGCCGCCGCCCAATCGCCCGCGGGCGAGCCGGGGAACCAGGTACATGGGGTGAATCCGCGCGAGCGGTAGGGGCCACTTCCGTCCCGAACCCGGCAGCTAACCCGGTCGGCGGCCGACGGAAGGGAACACTGTGACGGCACCCCTGCGCCGCTGGCTGACCCCCGTGGTGGCCGTGCTCGCCGCACTCACCGTGCTGGCCGGGCCGGCCCCCGCGACGGCGGCTCCGAACACCCCCACCCCTTCGGGGCACTCGGAGGACGACGACGACCCCCTCATCACCGAGGCGATCAAGTCGGCCAACCGCGCCTACATCCAGGCCAAGTCGAAGCTGGACAAGTCGCGCAAGCGGCAGCTCCAGCTCGCCCTCGAGGTGAAGGCGGCGCAGAACGAACTCGACGCGCTGAGCCCGCAGGTGGCCCAGATCGCCGCGCAGTCCTACCGGACCGGTCGGATGGGCGCCATGGCCATGCTGCTGGAGAGCAACACCCCCGACTCGTTCGTACGGCGGGCCTCCGCCCTGGACGAGCTGAACCTCTTCAACGCGCAGAAGCTCGCCGCCATCAACGCCGCGAAGACCCGCGCCGAGCAGGCCAAGATCGCGCTCGACGCCGAGGTGCGCGAGCAGGAGAAGCAGAAGAACGCGATGGCCCGCGAGAAGGCCGAGACGGAGAAGGCGCTGAAGCTGGTCGGCGGGCTCGGCTTCACCGGCGGCCTGGTCTCGGCCACCTCGCCGGTCGCCCGGGTCGGCCCCGGCCGGACCGCCGACGGCGACTGGAAGCCGGAGTCGTGCAGCGAGAACGACCCGACCACCTCCGGCTGCGTCACCCCGCGCACGCTGCACGCGTACAAGGAGGTCAAGCGGGCCGGCTTCAACCGCTTCGTGGGCTGCTACCGCCCGGGCGGGCCGTGGGAGCATCCCAAGGGCCGGGCCTGTGACTGGTCGCTGCAGAACAGCGGGTTCTCCTCCTGGCGCACCAAGGACCAGCGGATGTACGGCAACAACGTCGCCGCCTTCCTCATCCGCAACGCCGACCGGCTCGGCATCTACTACGTGATCTGGAACCGGCAGATCTGGTTCCCGGCCACCGGCTGGAAGTCCTACAGCGGACCCTCCGACCACACCGACCACGTGCACATGTCGCTGCTCTGACGACGTACGCCGAAAGGGGCCGGCCCGCGACGCGCGGGCCGGCCCCTTTGACGTTTCGCCGGGTTCGGTCAGCCGGCGAGCGCCGGGTCGACGGGCGCGGCCGGAGCGGGCACCGGCGTGGCCGGCGCGCCGGCCGCGGCCTCGGCCACCGTGCGCACCTCACCGGCGCTCAGCCGGTACGACAGGCCGACCACCGTGCACCGCCCGGCGGACACCGCCTCGGCGAGCACGGTGGACCGGGCCAGCAGCGCCTCCACGGTCTGCGCGATGTGGATGTCGACGATGCCGTCGAGGTCCTCGACGCCCTCCCGGGCCGCCCGGAGCAGGCTGGGCGCGACGGCGTCCACCACGGCGCCGAGGTGCCCGGACGGCGAGGTGCCGGTGCGGACCGCCTCGCGGGCCGCCTGGACCGCGCCGCACGAGTCGTGCCCGAGCACCACCACGAGCGGGGTGCCCAGCACGGTCACCGCGTACTCGACGCTGCCGAGCACCTCGGGGCCGGCGGTGTGGCCGGCGGTGCGGACCACGAAGAGGTCACCGAGGCCGCGGTCGAAGATGATCTCGGCGGCGAGCCGGGAGTCGGAGCAGCCGACGACCACCGCGAACGGGTGCTGCCCGTCGGCGACCGCCGCCCGGTGGCCGGCGTCCTGGTTGGGATGGTGCGGGGCGCCGGTGACGAACCGGTTGTTGCCGGCATAAAGCTCGGCGAGCGCCTGCTCGGGAGTGGTCGGCGGCACTGATCCTCACCTCGTCCTCGCGCGAAAACGACCTGGTCAGCCGGCCGGCGGCGGAGGCGGCCTCGCCACCCACCGTCACACGCGGCCAAACGCACGTCAAGATTTACGTGATACGCATTTCATACGTTCAGTCACCCTTGACGGCGGCGCCCGCCCGGCCCCGCCGCAGCCCGCCCGGCCCGAGGCACGATCGCGGACGGGGCCATACCATGACCACCATGGCGACCACACCGGGCCAGAACGGGAGCGGCCGGAACTGGACCTTCCTCACCAACCACGGGCACGTTCTGCTGGCCATCGCCCGCAACCCCACCGCCCGGCTGCGGGACGTGGCCGACGAGGTGGGCGTGACCGAGCGGGCCGCCCAGGCCATCGTCGCCGACCTGGAAGCCGGTGGTTACCTCCGTCGCACCCGGGTGGGTCGGCGCAACGAGTACACGATCAACCCGAGCGGGCACTTCCGGCACCCGGCCGAGGCCGACCAGCAGGTGGGTGCGCTGCTCGCCCTCTTCGCCGCCGCGCCGACCCCGGAGCCGGCGGCCGAGAGCTGACCGTTCCTCCCGTACGCCCGTCACCGCACGGACGGCGCGGCGACGGTAATCTCACCGCGTGCGCGACAGCTTGCGGCCGGACGGGACGACGGAGCGCGTCCACACCGGGCACCGGATCCGATCCGTCCTCTCTGGAGCGGCGGCGGCCGCCCTGCTCGGCGGCGTGCTGGCGGCGCCCGCGCCCGCCGTTGCCGCCCCGGCGTGCGCCGGGCCGGCCGGCGGCCCCGCTCCGACCGGGGCCCCCTGGGCACTGACCCGGCTCGACCCGGCCGCCGCCTGGCGGGTCACCAAGGGACAGGGCATCACGGTCGCGGTCATCGACTCCGGCGTCTCCCCCGCCCACCCACTGCTGCGCGGCCGGGTGCTCCCCGGCGAGGACTTCAACCAGCTCCCCAAGTTCGACGGCCAGTGCGACCTGGTCGGCCACGGCACCCTGATCGCCGGCATCATCGCCGGGAAGGAGGGCACCGGCGCGCCCTACACGGGCATCGCGCCGGAGGCCAGGATCCTGCCGGTGCGCGTGCTCGCCGACAACCAGAAGGCCTACGACGAGTCCATCCCGGCCGAGATCGGCAAGGCCATCCGGTGGGCGGTCGACCACGACGCCGACGTGATCAACCTTTCCCTGGTGACGCTCGACGACCCGGCCCTGAAGTCGGCCGTCGACTACGCCCTCGACAAGGACGTGATCCTGGTGGCCGCCGCCGGCAACCGGCAGGAGAACCAGCAGGACCAACCGGCGTACCCGGCCGCGTACCCGGGCGTCGTCGCGGTGGCCGGGGTGGACGAGAACGGCGGGCATGTCGGCAGTTCGGTCACCGGTGACTACGTGGACATCGCCGCGCCCGGGCTGAACATCGTGGGCCCGGCCCCGCAGGGCTCCGGCTACCGGGCCGAGCCGCAGGGCGGCACCAGCTACGCCACCGGGTACGTCTCCGGGGTCGCCGCGCTGGTGCGGGCCGCGCACCCGGACATCACCCCGGAGGACGTGGCGTTCCGGCTCACCCGCACCGCCGACAACCCGCCCGACGGGCACAACCCGCTGGTCGGATACGGGGTGGTCAACCCGTACCGGGCGGTGACCAGCCTGCTGGGCACCCGCAGCGACCCGCCGCTGGGCGCGATGCCGGCGCCGGCACCGCACGCCGACCCGCTGGCCTGGCAGCGCACCGTGGCGATCTGGGCTTCGGTGGTCGGCGCCGTGCTGGCCGGGGTGCTGCTGGCGTTGCGGCCGATCCTGGTCCGGGGCCGCCGGCGCGGCTGGCGGCCCGGGCGCCGCACCGCGCCGCAGGACGCCTGACCGGGGCCGGCGCCGGCCCGGAAAAGCACCGCGGCCCCGACCCCGGCGCGAGCCGGAGCGGAGCCGCAGCGGGTCGGTCGGGTCAGCCCCAGACCTTGGAGTTGCTCATCTCGGTGGTCATGTAGTTCTCGCGGGCGATGCCCACCGCGCCGCCGATGTCGTTCAGGACCTTGTTGATGTCCCGCACGGCGGCGTCCCACTGAGCCTGGTGCTGCTCGTAGGCGACGCGGTCCTGACCCTCCCACTCGAGCTTGCTCAGCATCGCGCGCAGCGTGTCCAGCTTCTCGTCGATGGTCCGCGAGATGGCCTGCATCTGCTGGTTGCTGCTCTCGAGGACAGCGTAGTCAACCTTGATGCTCATCGATTCCTCCTCTGCCTGTCTTCGCGGATCACGGGTTGAGAGCAGAGTGGAACTTGTCCAGCATCTGCTGCTGCTCTTCGTCGTTGACCTGGTGCGTCGTGCCCGACTTGTCAAGCAGGTCGGCGATGTTGTCCATCGCCGTCAGCAGCTTGTTCGTGTCCTCGTTCCAACGCAGCATCAGGTTCTGGAAACCCGTGGACGCCCCGCCCTTCCAGGCCATGGCCAGGTCGTCGACAACGTTCCACAGCTTCTTGAGCTCACCGTCGACGTCGCTGCGCGTGGACCGCACGTCACTCGCGGCGGTGTGCAGAGTCGCTGCACTGACCTCGAACGCCATGCTTCACACCCTTCCGTCATCTCTGTGGCGGCGGATCCGCCGCGCCCCTCCCCCGCGGCAAGGCGTACACACCCCACCGACGGACACTTCAATCGAACCGTAGCGGACGACGTCCAGTCCGCGCAGCCCTGCATCCCCATGGCGCACAACGCCGTCCGGCGAGCCGACCGTACGACGTGGACGGTCGCCGGCGCCGGCGGTGGATCAGGACGGTCGTCGATAGGACCTGACGTGCATCGCCGCGCCGAAGACCAGCACGACCGCCAGCAGGGCCACGAACAGCCAGAGCACCGGCCGGTCGAGCGCCCGGTCGAGCACCACCGGGATCAGCGCGGCGACCCCGGTGAGCAACACCACCTCACTGGCCCGCTTCGCCCACCCGGCGCGGGACAGCTGGGCGACCAGTGCCAGCCCGATGAAGACCGGCACGGTCACCAGGAAGTACACGAAGAGCACCAGCACCCCGGAGCCCCTTCCCGTCACTGGTAGAACTTGGAGTCCTGCACCCAGTCGATCTTGATATCCTTGATGTCCGGATCCTGGCCGGTGGCCGCCCAGCCGGGCCGGGAGTCCGACACGAAGGCGAACCGGTCGTTGCCCTGGAAGCCCGCCATGACGGCCGAGAACACCGCGCTGATGTCGCCGAAGACCAGCGCCAGGATCGCCGCGCTCGCCACCATGCCGGCCACGCCGATCGCCTCCGCGATGGGCGCGGTCGGCGGGAACGCCTGGAGGGCGACCGACGCGATCACCGCGATCAGGATCGGGATGAGCGCGTCGACAAGCGCGTTCACCGCGTCGTTGAACGCGTCCCGGGCGGAGGTGAGGGTGTCCTTGTTGGCGTTGAACGCCTCGGCGAGCGAGTTGATCTCCGCCCCGAGCTTGCGGAGGAAGAGGTCGAACGCGTCCCGGTCGTCGAAGTCCCACTCGGTGTCCGACGGCGGGACCTGCTCCAGCGCCGCGCCGAACTGGTCGCCGCCGAGCAGCCGCGCCGCGTCGCCCCACTCCTTGATGGACTTGTTGACCTCGTCGTTGTCGAACGTCTCCAGGTAGGCGATGGCCGCACCCAGCGCGCCGGCGAAGACCAGCCACATCCAGTTGGCGCGAGCAGCGGGCAGCAGGCCGCGCACCGGCGCCGTCGCGGCGGCGACCGTGTGGGTGCCGGTCACCGTGCCGGCCGCGTTGGCGATCAGGATCTCCGACATCAGCTGTTCTCCCCGTCGCGCGCCCGGCCGGTCACTTGACCACCCAGGGCTGGTCGGACTTCTCCCAGTTCTTGGCGGTCTGCTCCAGCTGCTCGGCCGCCCTGTGCAGGTGCTCGATGCCGGTCTTGACGTTGCGCAGGTGACCGTCCACCGAGGCGTTGTGCGCCTGCACGGTCGCCCCGCCGAAGAGGGTCAGCGCGCCGTCCGGCAGCTTCACGCTCTCCAGCAGCGCCTGCACGTTGCGCAGGTACTGGATCGGGCCGTCCGGAGCGTCGAGCTTCTTGCTCGCCTTGCGGATCGCGTCGACGTCGACCTTGTTCGCCACCGCGTCTCCTCCCTGCTCAGCGGCGCAGGCCGCGGGTCGGGTCGGTCAGGTCCACCCCGAACTCGCGGAACCAGTCCGCCGGGGTGAGGTTGCCCGCCTGCGCCCGGCGGACCAGGTCCGAGCCGCCGAGCATGTCGGTCATCAGCTCCTGCTGCCGCTCGGCGAAGGTCGCGTACGCCGCGTCGATCGCGGCCTGGAGCGACTCGGCCAGGGTGAAGCTGTCCAGCCGCATCGCCCGGGCGTTGATCTCGATGTCACCGACCTTCATGTCACCGTCGACCGTCACCCGGACCAGGCCGTCCGGGCTCTCCCCGGTCACCCGCAGCTCGGCGCGCTGCTGCTGGAACTCCGCCAGCCGGCGCTGCTGCTCCTGCGCCTGGCGCAGCAGGTTCTCCACGGCGCTACCGGCGCCGCCGTAACCCCACGAGGTGCTCACGACTGTCCTCTCCCCAGATTGACGGTCGGGCCGACGCTACCGGACCCGGTCATCCACGTCCGCCCCCGTCAGGCCGGCTCCGTCCAGGCGGTCTGGATGAGCTGCTGGCCGTCCCGGCGGCGGACCAGGGTGCCCCGGCCCGGCGGTTGCGGGCTCGGTCGCAGGTTGCCGAAGACCGCACCCTCCTCGCGGCTGCCGGACATCAGCAGGCCCGGCGAGTCCAGCTCGCGCAGGCGTTGCAACACCGGCTCGTAGAGGGCCCGGGCCACGCCACCCACCCGGCGGGTGATGATCAGGTGCAGGCCGATGTCCCGCGCCTGCGGCAGCAGCTCGTGCAGGGCGCTGAGCGGGTTGTTGCCGCCGGAGGCGACCAGGTCGTAGTCGTCCACCAGGATGTACAGCTCCGGCCCCTTCCACCAGCTCCGGTCGCGCAACTGGGCGGTGGTCACGTCCGGGCCGGGCAGCCGGTTCTGCAGGGCGCTGCGGATCGAACCGAGGCCCTGGCTGAAGACCTGGTTGGACGGCGCGTAGTCGAGCAGGTGGTCACCCTCCACCGCGCCCAGCAGGCCGCGCCGGTAGTCGGCGATCACCAGCCGGGCCTGTGCCGGGGTGTAGCGCTCGGCGATGCCCCGGGCGATCAGCCGCAGCAGGTTGGTCTTGCCGCACTCGGCGTCGCCGAACACGGTCAGGTGCGGCTCGGTCGTCAGATCCAGGTAGACCGGGGCGAGCGCCGACTCGTTGACGCCGATCGGGATGCCCGGCGCCGACCGGTCGACCACCTTGGCCAGCTCGGTGACCGCCAGCTTGCGCGGCAGCAGCCGCACCTTCGGCGCCGGGCGGCCCGGCCAGTTGGTCGCCACGTGCCCGGCCAGGGCGACCGACGCCTCGGTCAGGTCCTCGATGTCGCGCTTGCCGTCGATCCGCGAGATCCCGGTGAGGAAGTGCAGCTTGTCGCGGGTCAGACCGCGACCGGGCGTGCCGACCGGCACGTTCTGCGCGGCGCGCCGGTCGATCTCCGACTCGGCCGGGTCGCCGAGCCGCAGCTCCAGCTTGGTGCCGAGCAGGTCCCGCATGTTGATCCGGATCTCCGCCCACCGCACGGCGGTGACCACCACGTGTACGCCGAAACCGAGCCCGCGGTTGGCCAGGTTCGTGATGGTCTGCTCCAGCTCCTCGTACTCCTGGCGCAGCGTGTTCCAGCCGTCCACCACGAGGAAGACGTCGCCGAACGGGTCGTCGGCGAACTCACCGGCCGCCCGGCGCCGGCGGTAGCTGGCCACCGAGTCGATGCCGTGCTGGGTGAACCGGTTCTCCCGCTCGTCGATGACGGCGACCACCTCGGCCACGGTCCGGCGGACCGCCTCGACGTCCCGCCGCCCCGCCACCCCGGAGGTGTGCGGAAGCCCGTCGAGGCTGCGCAGCGCGCCACCGCCGAAGTCGAGGCAGAAGAACTGCACCTCGCGCGGGGTGTGGGTGAGGGCCAGCGAGGCCAGCATCGTGCGCAGCAGGGTGCTCTTGCCGCTCAGCGAGGCGCCGACGATCACCACGTTGCCGCCGGCACCGGAGAGGTCCACCATCATCGGGTCGCGGCGCTGCTCGTACGGGCGGTCGACGATGCCGACCGGCACGGTGAGCCGGCCCCGTCCCGGCCAGTTGGGGGTGGTCAGGCCGAACGTCGGGTGCACGCCCAGCGGGGGCAGCAGCTCGCTCAGGCTCGGCGGCTCGGCCAGCGGCGGCAGCCACACCTGGTGCGCCGGGCGGCCCCGGCCCTGGAGCCGGTCGATCAGCACGTCCAGCATGGCCAGTGCCTTGCCGTCACCGGTCTGCTCCGGCTCGGGCGCGGTCTCGGCCGGGCTCGGCAGGGCCGGCGCCGGCACGTAGTCGATCCCGTACGGGACGATCCGGCGCTGCACCTGCGCCCGGGTGGACCGCTGCACCTGCCCGGGCGCCCGGTAGGGGCCGGAGACGTAGGCGGCCCGGAACCGGAGCATCGTCGCGGTGTCGGTCTTGAGGTAGCCGTGGCCGGGCGCGCTCGGCAGCTCGTACGCGTCCGGCACGCCGAGCACGATCCGGCTCTCCACAGCCGAGAAGGTCCGCAGGCCGATCCGGTACGACAGGTGGGTGTCGAGGCCGCGGAGCTTGCCCTCCTCCAGCCGCTGGGAGGCCAGCAGCAGGTGGACGCCGAGCGACCGGCCGAGCCGGCCGATCATCACGAAGAGGTCGATGAAGTCCGGCTTCGCGGCGAGCAGCTCGGAGAACTCGTCGCAGATGATGAGCAGGCTGGGCATCGGCTCCAGCGGCTCGCCCGCGGCCCGGGCCTTCTCGTAGTCGTAGCGCGAGACGTAGTTGCCGGCCGCCCGCAGCACCTCCTGGCGGCGGTTCATCTCACCGGCCAGCGCGTCCCGCATCCGGTCGACCAGCGGCAGCTCGTCGGAGAGGTTGGTGATCACCGCACTGGTGTGCGGCAGCGCGTCCAGCGAGGCGAAGGTGGCGCCACCCTTGAAGTCGACAAGGACGAAGTTGAGTTCCTCGGACGAGTGGGTCACGGCCAGCGCCGCGACCACCGTGCGCAGAAGTTCGCTCTTGCCGGAACCGGTCGCACCGATGACCAGGCCGTGCGGGCCCATGCCCTCGTGCGCCGACTCCTTGAAGTCCAGCTCCACCACGTTGCCGTCCGGCCCGACGCCGAGCGGGATGCGCAGCCGGTCCCGGTGGCTGCGCGGCCGCCAGGTCTGCTGGGTGTCCACGGTGGCCGCGTCGCCGACCCCGAGCAGGTCCGGCAGCTCCATGCTGCGGGCCAGCGGCTCCTCGGTGCTGGCGCCCTGCTGCTGGGAGAGCCGGTAGGGGGCGATCTGCCGGGCCAGGCCTTCGGCGGCCGCCATGCTGAGCCGGTCCGGCCGGCCCAGGCGGGAGTTGGTCGTGCCGCGGACCAGGTCCAGCCCGGTGCCGTCGCCGGCGTCGAGGCAGAGCAGCCAGCGGCCGGCGTCCCGGGGCACCGCGCCGGAGAGGTCGATCACCGTGGCGCCGAGCAGGCCCGGCCCCATCAACGCGCAGGTCGGCGAGACCTCGCCGCCGTCGAGCACCACGACCAGGTGCGGCGCGGTGGTGAGCGGCTTCGCCTCCGGGGCGAACCGGGGCCGGCCACCCAGCTCGTTGGCCAGTGCCGCCTCCGCCTCGGCGAGGCTGGCGAAGACCATCCGGCGCGCGCCCGCCGCGTCCGTCCGCCCCGGGTGCTGGGCGTGTGGCAGCCACTTCACCCAGTCCCACACCGGCTGCCGGTCGGGCGCGGCCACCACGGCCACCAGGAGGTCGTCCGGGGCGTGGAAGGTGACCAGCTGGCCCAGCGCGGCCCGGGCCAGGTCGAGCACCGGCTCCCGGTCGCCGCGCAGCGCGACCCGGCTGAACGCGCGCAGCGACAGCGCGGTGGGCAGGTCCGGCACGCTGGAGTGGGCCCGGACGAACCGGCGCAGCGCGATCGCGCTCATCGGCTCCAGGTCCTCCACCGGCTTGGTCTCCGGCGGCACGATCTCCACGGCCAGTCGCTGCGGGCCGAGCGCGATCCGGGCCTCGCCGAAGTCGTCCTCGGTGATCCGCCGCTCCCACAGCCGGCGGGAGGCGGCGACCGACCAGAGCGCGTCCGGCTCGGGGTGCCGCCAGGTCATCGCGGCGCGCTGCTGCTCGGCGGCCCGCCGGGTGCGCTTGCGCATCTGGGCCAGGTAGCGCATGTAGTCGCGCCGCTGGGCGTTCAGCTCGGCCTTGTCGTTGCCGCCGTTGCCGAGCGTGCCGACCGCCATGCCCAGCATCGACACGCCGAACAGGCCACCGGCCACGTAGGTCATCATGCCGCCGCCGCGACCGGCGTAGAGGAAGGCCATCGCGCCGACGCCGCAGAGCATCGGCAGGATCATCAGCACCTGACCCATGCCCTTGGCCTGCGGCTCCGGCAGCTCGGGCGGGGACTCCAGCAGCACCTCCCCGCGCGGCAGCGCGGGCCCCGGTTGACGCGGAAGCCGGCGGAACACCACCGTGCTCACGGCTGTCTCCTCCCCAGAAGCGGCCCTGCTCGTGGTCGGCCGACGCACCCGAGTCGTCGGGTGGGCAACCTGTGCGACCGCCATCGTAGGTAATCTCCCGGAGGCGCCGTGGACCCACGGGGGCGGCGCGGGCGGCCCGGGTGGATCGTAGGCGAGCACGAGGAGGCCACAGTGGCGACGAAGACGGCGACCGGCGGACTGAGCCGGATCACCATCGTGGCCCCGCGGACCAGGATGGATCTGGCGTTGCCGTCCGACGTGCCGCTGGCCGACCTGCTGCCGACGCTGCTGCGCTACGCCGGCGAGGACCTCGCCGACGAGGGCGTGCGGCACGGCGGCTGGAGCCTGTCCCGGCTCGGCGGGCAGCCGCTCGACGGCGGCCGCACCGCCGCGCAGCTCGGTGTCCGCGACGGCGAGGTGCTCTACTTCAACCCGCGCGCGGCCGCCGCACCCGAGATCGTCTTCGACGACGTGGTGGACGCTGTCGCCACCGCCACCAACCAGCGGGCCGGCGCCTGGCAGGTCGGCACCACCCGGGCGTTCTCGATCCTCTTCGCCGGGGCGGCGCTGGCGGCCGGCGCGGCAGCGACCCTGTTCGCCGGGCCGCCGCAGCTGCCCGGCGCGCTCGCCGCGCTGGTGGTCGCGGTCGCGCTGCTGGTCAGCGCCGCGGTGCTCTCCCGGGCGGCCGGCGACAGCCGGACCGGCGCGGTGCTGGCCATGGGCGGCCTCGGCTACGCCGCGATCGGCGGCCTGCTGGTGCTGGCCGGGGACCGGAAGCTCACCGAGCTGGCCAGCCCGCACGTGCTGCTCGCGGCGACCGCGGTGGTGCTCTTCGGCGCGGTCGCCGCGCTGGCCGTCGGCGACCGGCTGCCGCTCTTCCTCGGTGCGGTCGGGGTGGGCGTGGCGGTCGGCGTCGGCGCCGCGCTCTGCCTGGCCTTCGGCATCGGCGCGGCGGCCGCCGCGGCGGTGGTGGCGACGGTGGCGTTCGGCGCCCTGCCGGCGCTGCCGATGATCTCCTACCGGCTGGCCCGGCTGCCGGTGCCGTCGATCCCGACCGGGCCGGACGACCTCAAGAGCGACACCGAGTCGGTGGACGGCCCGCAGGTGCTGCGCAACAGCGAGCGGGCCGACGCGTTCCTCACCGGTCTGCTCTGGACGGTCTCGGTGCTGGTGCTCGGCGGCGAGCTGGTGCTCGCCGACAACGGCCGGCTGCCGGCGGTGCTGCTCTGCCTGGTGCTGGCCCTGCTGGCGCTGCTGCGGGCCCGCCCGTTCCTGGGGCGCGGCCAGCGCACCCCGGTGCTCCTCGCCGGCACCCTCGGCCTCGGGCTGGCCGCCGCGGCCACCTTCGGCGCCGGCTCGCTGGCGGTCCGGCTCGGGCTGATCCTGGGCGGCCTGCTGGTGGTGACCGTGATCAGCCTGATCTACGGGCTCAGCGTGGCGGGCAAGCGGATCTCGCCGGTCTGGGGCCGCACCCTCGACATCGTCGAGATCCTGCTGATCGTCGCCCTGGTGCCGCTGGCCGTCTGGGTCTGCGGCCTCTACGGCTGGATCGTCAACCTTCGACCGTGACCGTGCCCATCGCGGTGCCCACCGGCGCGGTGGCGTAGACGCCCGGGGCGTGCTGGCCGTCCAGCGGGCGCGCCGGCACGCCGGAGCGGCGGGCCACGTCCCGGACCACCTTCACCAGCGCCTCGGCGTGGCCGTCCATGGCCGCCACCCGCAGCAGCGGCGGGACCTGCCGGCCGCCGGGGAGCACCACCGCCGCGACCGTGTGCGACGGGGCGGAGGTGGCGGTCACCGCGTCCACCAGCGCGCCCAGCGAGCCGTTGGGGCGGACCCGCAGCGCCAGGCAGCGCTGCGTCCAGCCGCCGCCGCGCAGGCTGGTCCA
Organism: Micromonospora sp. I033; assembly: GCF_053890995.1. NCBI lineage: Bacteria > Bacillati > Actinomycetota > Actinomycetes > Micromonosporales > Micromonosporaceae > Micromonospora > Micromonospora sp. I033. The sequence continues at coordinate 13,489 of NZ_JBSSLX010000060.1, forward strand.
GCTCTCCACCGGAGCTTCCGGGGCCAGGTCGAGCCCGGCGCCGGACACCACCGCCGCGTGCAGCTCGTCCCGGCTGAGCACCCGGTGGTTGAGGCCGGCGGCGTTGAGCGCCTTGCCGAGCCGGCCGACGCCGGCCGCGACCGTGCGGTGCACGCCGCGCATGCCGCCGCCCCGGCTGACCGTCTCGGCGCGGGCGTCGGCGACCGACAGGCGCAGCGCCACCCAGACCGTGCGGTGGGCCGCCGGAGGCGCGCCGGGCGCCGGGTACCAGACCAGGGTGTGCGAGACGACCTGGGTCTGGGTGACCGGCCCGGTGAAGTCGGCGAGCACCGCGAGCGCCCGGTCCACCACCGCCGCCTCGATCGACCCGGCCGGCGTGCCGGGCCGGCCGGTCAGCGCGACCGCGGCGAACCAGCCCCGGTCGTCCTGGCCGATGCCGAGCCGGGTGCCGCGCTCGGTCAGCTCGACGACGGACAGTTCCGGGGCGAGCGCGGCCAGCCGCGGGTCGCCGGCCGGCGCCGCGCCCCGGGCCCGGTCCCGGCGGCGGCGCAGCCGGCGGCGGAGCATCAGGTCCTCGTACCACCAGCGACCGCCCCGGCGGGCGAAGGCGGCCACCACGGCGAGCAGCGCCACCGCGCCGACGACGCCGAGCAGCCAGGACGGGCCGCCGGTGGCGAACCAGACGGCGAGCGCGGCGCACTCCAGCACCACGAGCTGGCCGACGACCACCGGGCCGAGCCGGCCGCGCCGGCGCTTGTCGGCCGGGGTGACCGGTCGGTCCGCCGGGACGGCGGGGGCGGTGGCCGTACGACCGGGTGGCGCCTGGACCTGGGTCATCGGTGAGCGTCCCTTCTGGACATCCTGGGCATCCGCCGGTGCGGTGCGTCGCCGGGGGGCGGGCGGGGTCCCGGTGAACCGTCGACGGCCCCTTATCGTAGGGAAGCCCGCGGCGGAGTTCGGACCTGATCGTCGCGGACCCAACCCCTGCCGGAGGTTAGTCATGCGGACCCGCCGCGATCAGGTGCAGGCGTACCGCTTCGTCACCCGCCGGATCGTCTCGGCGCTGCTCTCCGGCGACCCGGAGACCAACGACCTGCCGATGCGGCGCCTCGGCATGGCGGTGTTCGGCAGCGTCATCGCCGCCGCCGTCGTGCTCGGCGGCGCGGGCGCGTACGGGCAGTTCACCAGCAACTCCGCCCCGCTGGAGCCGAACACGCTGGTGATCGAGCGGGAGACCGGTGCGACCTACGTCTTCCTCGACGACAAGGTGCTGCACCCGACGCTCAACTACGCCTCGGCCCGGCTGATCCTCAACGACGCCGGCGCGCCGGTCCGCACCATGTCCCAGGCCTCGATCAAGGACCGGCCGCGGGGCCGGGCGGTCGGCATCGTGGGCGCCCCGGACGACGTGCCGGACCGGAAGTCCCTGGTGGGCCTGCCCTGGTCGGTGTGCGACGTGCCCGACCCGAACGACCCGCAGCGCTCCACCACCCGCCTGGTGATCGACCGGCCGCTGCCCGGCGGCACCCCGCTCACCGACCGGGCGGTCCTGGTCAGGGCGAACGACGCGCGTTACCTGCTCACCGGCGGCGCCCAGCTGCGGGTGGTCGGCGACGAGCAGGCGCTTGTGGCGTTGAAGATGGCCGGCGCGGCCACCCTCACGGTCGGGCAGCAGCTGCTCAACGCGGTGCCGGTGGGTCCGGCGCTGCGCAAGCCGAGCATCGACGGCGAGGGTGGCCCGAGCGGGCTGACCGTGGGCGACCGCCCGGCGCGGGTCGGTCAGGTCTACCGGGCCGCCGGTCAGTACTACGTGCTGGCCAGGCAGGGCCTGGTGGCGATCGGCGAGGTCACCGCGCTGCTGCTGCTCGGCGGCGGCGGCCAGGTCACCGACATCACGCCGGACCAGGCCGGCCAGCTCCTCACCGACCAGCGGCTGGAGGCCGAGGGCCTGCCGGACCGGCTGCCCACCCTGCACGAGGTCCGCGCCGGGCGGTCGGTGCTCTGCGCCACCTACCGCTCCGGGCCGGCCGGCCAGCCCACCACCACGCTGGAGGTCTTCGACCAGCCGCCGGCCGAGCTGACCGCGGCGACCGGGGTGCCCGCCCGGCAGAGCGAACGGGACGCGGTCCGGACCGCGGAGAGCGTGCTGCTGCCCGGCGGCAAGGGCGTGCTGGTGCAGGCCACCGCGGGCGAGAGCGGCAAGCCCGCGGCCGGCTCGACGGTCTACCTGATCACCGCGCAGGGGGTCCGCTACCCGCTCGGCACCGCCTCCGGCGACGCGAAGAGCGCCCTCGGCTACGGGGAGGTGACCCCGCTCGCGGTGCCGGCGTCCCTGCTCGCGCTGGTGCCGACCGGTCCGACCCTGGAGCGCGAGGACGCGATGGCCCACTTCGATCCGGGCGCGACGGTCGGCGACGACGAGTCGCCCGGCCCGGGCGGCGACGCGGCCCCGGTGCAGGGCGGATGAGCGGGGCGGGCACGGTCCGAAGTGGATCGGGCCGAATGACGGGTCGCCCCGGTTGGCCCGGGTCGACTAACCTGAACGTGGCCAACGGTTCTCGACGATGACTACGGGGATGCAGCCATGACCGGGCGCACGACAGTAGACGTACTGTCCTTGGAGGACTTTCACCAGCGGCTCGAGCGCAGGCTGAGCGAGGCCGAGTCGGTGTTGAAGAAGCTCAACACCGAGATGCAGTGCCGGCCCCCGGCGCTCGGCACGTTCACCGACGCCAACGACAACTCCCGTCGCTACTCCGAGACGCACCAGAGCTACGTCAACCACGTCGAGCGGTTGCGGCAGGCGATCGTGGCCACCCAGAAGGCCACCAAGACGATCATGACGAACTACAAGACCGCCGAGGCACGCAACGCCGCCGCCGCGGCCGACATCGCCGCCGCCCTCTCCGGGCTGACCGAGGCGATGAAGCCGGAGGGAGAGGATCCGCGTGTCTGAATACACCCAGCGCTACGAGCACGTCAGCCACAAGGAGCTCTACCAGGGCGTCAACGCCGGCGACCCGAAGCAGATCGAGGGCCTCAGCGCCCAGTGGACGTCGCTGAAGGGCACCCTCGACGACCTCGGCCGCGACCTGACCGCCGACCTCGACGCGCTGCTGAAGACCTGGACGGGCGACGCCGCCCGGGAGTTCCACCGCCGGCTCAACCTGGTCGCCGACTACTCCGGCAACCTGGCCGAGGGCATGACGGGCATCCGGCAGGCGCTCGACATGATGGCCAGCGAGTTGCGCGCCGCGCAGGCGAAGGCGGAGAGCCCCGAGGAGACCGACGACAACGACAAGCTGCTCTCCGGTGCCGGTAAGGGCTTCCTGGTCGGCGGCCTGCCGGGCGCGCTGGTCGGCGGCATCGTCGGCCACGAGCAGGACAAGGCCGAGCAGGAGAAGGCGCACCAGCGGATGGTGCAGGTCGTCGCCAAGCTGGCCGAGGGCTACGACTTCTCGGCATACGGCCGGATCGTCGTGCCGGAGCCGCCGGGCACGGGCCTCCCGGGCCACGGCGACCCGACGACCCCGACGCTGAGCAGCGGCCCGTCCGTCGGCACGCCGTCGGCCGGTCCGGGCGTCGGCAGCTTCGGTCCCGCGGCGAACGGCACCGCGACCACCTCGGGCGTGCACCACACCGCCCCGGGCAGCGGCACGGTGGGCGGCGACGCGACGGGCGGCGGCACGGGCGGCCAGTCCGGCGCGGGCACCCCGGGCACCATCGGCTCGGTCGGCACCGTGGAGCCGACCGGCACCTCGCTGGCCGGCGCCGGCCCGCTGACCGTCCCCGGCCCGACCACCGGCCTGGCCGGCGGCCCTGGGCTCGGCGGTGCCAACCCGACCCTGCCGGCCGGCGGGGGCGGCGGCTCGCTCTACGGCATGCCCGGCGTGCTGGGCACCGGGTCGCTGGCCGGCTCGGGCGGCGGCTCGGCGTCCTCCGGCCGGGTGGGCGGGCTCGGCGCCGAGAACCGGTCGGCCGCCGGCACCGGCCGCCTCGCCTCGGGGCGGGGCGTGACGGTCGAGACGGAGAGCCGCTCCACCGGCAAGAACGGCGCCACCGGGCGGCCCGCCATGGCCGGCCGCAACGGCGTGCTCGGCGCGCGCGGCGACCAGGACGACGAGTCCGAGGGCCGGCTGACCTGGCTGACCGAGGACGAGATGGTCTGGTCCGACGGCGAGGCGGCCCCGCCGCCGGTGCTCGGCGGCAACTGACCGCAGGCTGACAAACGGCGCGGCGTCCCCACCCGGGGGCGCCGCGCCGTTTCGTGTCGGGCAGGGGTCACCGGCACCCCGCCGGGGCGGGCGGTCCGTCCACAGCGAATCGTGGGGTGGGTCACGTCGACCGGGAAGATCGTCGAGCTGCACGAGGCCGGGCTGACCGATAGGTTGAAAAGGTGCTGCCCGTAGCGTTCGCCTCGTCCCTGTGGACGGCCACGCTGCGCAGGATCGCCCGCACGGCGGTGACCGCCCTCGCGCTCATCGCCGGGCTCACCGGCCCGGCCGCCATCCCGGCCGCCGACCATCTCCACCCGGCGGCGACGGCCCGCCCGGCCGCCGACCTCCGGATCGACGCGTCGACAGCCGTCGACCTCCGGCTCAACGCGCCCTCCGCCGTCGACCTCCGGATCGACGGGCCGGCCGCCGTCGACCTCGGCCCGGCCGGCCGCCGCGTCGCGGAAGGGTCCGTCGTCCGGCCCGCCGCCGCGCCGGCCGCGGACTCGCCCGTCCGGCACCCGCTCACCGCGCCGGCCCCGGCCGGGCCGAGTGGCTGGCCGCCCAGGAGGAGGTCGAGGAGGCCTGGCGGACCTACGAGGCGGCGGAGGAGGACGTGCGCCGGCTGGCCGCAGCCGCGGCGCTGCCCCTGCCCCGGACCGCCCGGACCCCCGCCGAGTACGTGGACCGGGAGCGCTGGCTGCACCGGGCGGCGCTGGACGCCCAGTGGCGCAAGGAAATCACGGTGGAGCAGCTCAGCGACATCCTCGGCCACCGGGGCTGGGACCCGAGCCGGCACCCGGTGGAGCAGGAACTGCTGCTGCGCCGGCTGGTCCGGGACAACCTCCGGGCACGCCAGCAGGCCGCCCGGGAGCGGGAGCAGGCCGCGTGGCGGGCCGCGGAGCTGGCCGCCAACGCCGCGCGCAGCCTGCGCGACGAGGCGTACGTGGCGACCCGGCCGGCCGCCGCGCCGCAGTCGTCGCTGTCCATCGCGGACCTGGCCGGGCCGGAGACCACCCGCGAGCTGCCGACGTCCACCCGGGCCGCCGAGACCACCCGCGAGCTGACCCCGGTGGCGCGGGGACGCGCGGCGGTGCCGGCGTACTGACGCCGACGGCGGAGCTGGCCCGGCTCGGCTAGCGTGGACCCGTGTCCCGTGAAGCCTGGGTACTGGTTGTCCTCGCCGCCGTCGCCGCGCTGGCGACGCTGGTCGGGGCGGTGCTTCTCGCCGTCCGGGTGGTCCGCACCCGCCGCATGCTCGGCGCGCTCGGGGTCGGCGGCAAGGTCGCCTTCTACGGCGCGCTGATCTACACGATCCTGCCGGTGGACGTGCTGCCCGACCCGATCTACCTGGACGACATGGGCGTGCTGGCCGGGGCGCTGATCTACCTGGGCCGGCTGGCCGCTCAGCGCCGGGCCGCGCAGCGCGACGCCCGGGGGAAGCCGTCCGAGACGCTGCCCGCCGCCCCGCCGGGCTCGCGGCGCCCCTGATCCGGGCGTCGGCGCCCCTCCGCTCCGTGGAGGGAGCGGAGGGGCACCCGTCAGGACTGGGCGAGGATCACTCGCCGTCCATCCGCATGCTCGGCCACCAGCCGTAGACCCCGCGGCCCACCCGCCAGGAGCCGAAGGGCGCGTTGAAGCCACCGGCCGTGGTCGCGGTGAACGTGTGCAGGCCCAGACCGTCGTCCGAGTACTTGTAGAGGAACGCCAGGTCGTCGCGCTTGTCGCCGTTGTAGTCACCGGCGACCATCTTGATGCTGGCGAACTGCCCGAAGGTGCTCGACGTCCACGAGGTGGTCGGCGCCTCGAAGTTGCCGTCCGCCTTCCCCAGCCAGGTGATCAGGGCCAGGCTGCCGTTGCCGTACCCGTAGAGCACGGCGACGTCGTCGCGGCCGTCGCCGTTGAAGTCGCCGTCCGCGATCTTCATGGACGACAGCGAGCCGAACGGCTTGTCCGCCGGGGTGTACCAGGAGGTGTAGCCGGTGCCGAAGGTGCCGTCGGCCTTGCCGGGCCAGGTGATGATCGCCATGGCCCCGGAGGCGTACGCGTAGAAGAGGCTGGCGTCGTCGCGCCCGTCGCCGTTGACGTCACCGGCGAAGACCGAGGTGCTGGACCAGGTGCCGAAGTCGGAGGCCCGCCAGACCGACTTCGGCGCGTCGAACCCGCCGTCCGGTCGGGCCTGCCAGTTGATCCACGCCTCGTCGCCGGCGGCGTAGCCGTAGAAGGCGGTGAGGTCGGCACGGCCGTCGCCGTTCCAGTCCCCGGAGGCCATCTTCATGTTGGGCAGGTTGCCCCAGCCGGCGGCGGTCCAGGAGCGGATCGGCGTGCCGTGCTTGCCGTCCGGGCGGGTGATGAAGGTGTCGAGGGCGAAGACGTTGGCCGTGGTGGTGGAGAGGACCGCCACGTCGTTGATGCCGTCGCCGTCGAAGTCGTCGTTGAAGACCCTCATCCGGTCGGCGGCGTACGCCCCGCCGCCGCCCTTCCACTCACCGAGCGGGGTGCCGAACCCGCCGGTCGACGTCGCCGGGAAGGTCTGCGGCGCGATGTCCCCGGTGGCGTACACGTAGGCGAAGTTGATGTCGACGTACTGGTCGGTGGCCGGGCCCTGCGGCGTGTTGGCCGCGATCCAGGGGCCGAGGTCGTCGACGCGGGTGTCGACCGCGTCCCGCCGGGTCTCCGTCTCGGCGAGGCAGCCGCCCTGCCAGGAGGCGTGGTGGAGGCCGACGAGCCGCGGCGTGCCGTCGACCGTCCGGACGGTCGGGCCGCCCAGGTCGCCGCGGCAGATCCCCGCCTGGCCGGTGCCGAGGATGCCCATCGTGGTCGCCGCGACGCTCTCCACCTGGAACGGCCCGGCGTGCAACTGGTCGGGAACCCAGGTGCCGGCGGTGCGCCCGAAGCCGGCGACGGTCAGCTGCTCCCCGGCCGTCGGGGCGGCGCCGAGCGCCACCGGCGCCGCGTCCACCCGGCGGGCCAGCCGCACGAGCGCGACGTCGCGGTCGGGGTGGGGCACGACCCGGAACGCGGAAACCACGTCACCGGTCGGCTTGGTGAGGTCGGGCCGCCCGACGGTGACCGTCGTCGGCCTGGCCGGCTTCCCGTCGACCACGGGCTGGCCGTCGAAGCTGAAGCAGCTCTTCGCGGTGAGCACCCACCACGGGTTCACCAGCGCGCCGCTGCACGCGCGGTCCTCGGGACCGACTTGGATCTTGGCGGCGAAGGCGAACGAGCCGTCGGTGACGGCGGTACCTCCGGTGACGGCCTGGGAGGGCGCGGCGTTGACGACCCCCGCGACCAGGATCGCGGTGAGCAGGCCGGCGCCGCGGACTGCTCGCCGTCGGTACGACGATGGCACGGACGATCCTCCTGGATCAGCTGGCAGGGGCTGCGCCCGACCGGCGCCGACGACCGGCTCGGAGCACGGCGAAGGCGGCCGCGCCCCGTCGTGCGACCGGGCGCGACTGTGGACAGTCGAGCGAGCAGGACCCCCGTGGCCCCCTGCGGGCGCTGCGCCCGCCCAGGAGGGGCGAGTGCAGAAGGTCACTTTATGAGTGAGCGGGTTCACCCGCTGTCCACCTCCGGGTGAACAAACCCACAACCGGCGCACCTTGCGCAGGACATCGACATTCGGTAATGGACAGCGCTTCCCGGCGGCCGCCCGATCCGCCATGTGATGATCGTGTCGAGCAGCGAGGAGGCGGCATGCCAGGGGACCACCGGCTGGACCCACACGACGAGCGGGTCGCCCGGTTCTTCCGGGACCGGCACCTCGCCACGCTGACCACCCTGCGCGCCGACGGGACCCCGCACGTCGTACCGGTGGGGGTCACCTTCGACGCGGACGCCGGCCTGGCCCGCGTGATCACCTCCGGCACCTCGGCCAAGGCCCGGCACGTCGCCGCGGCCGGCCCGGCGGGCACGCCCGTGGCGGTCTGCCAGCTCGACGGCCGCTGGTGGCTCACCGTGGAGGGCCGGGCGGTGCTGCGCCGCGACCCGGAGGCGGTGGCCGAGGCCGAGCGGCGGTACGCCGCCCGTTACCGGACCCCGCGTCCGAATCCGCAGCGGGTGGTCATCGAGATCGCCGTGACCCGCCTCCTCGGCAGCCTTCCCACCGGCACCACCTGACCCATGCTTCACGGCGTCGGCGACCCGCTCGCGCCGGATGTCCGGTTAAACCGTGACGGCCGCCACCTGCGGAAATCGGGGCCGGCAGCGGCCCGTTGCACCTCTCGTACGAGCGATACGAGCGAGCGGGCGACCGGCCCGCCGCCCCGGTGAGCGAGTGGGGCAGCGCCTCCAGTGCGCACCGAGATCCCCGAGAGCACGCCGAGCGCCACTCCCGGTGCCGCGTCTCCACGCCGGAGACGTCAACCCCCGAATGGAGCTTCGACATGAACTCGATCTTCCGTAAGAGCATGCTGTCCGTCGCCGGCCTGTGCATGTCCGGTGGCATCGTCGCCGGCCCGGCCGTGGCGGCGCATGCCGCACCGGCGCAGGCCGATCCGAAGGCCCCGTCGACCGCCGCCAAGGGCAAGGGCAGCGCCGGCTACGAGTACGAGGCGCAGCCGAACTTCTTCTACTGCGGCCCGGCCTCGACCCGGATCGCGCTGTCGGCGGAGGGCAAGGAGGTCAGCCAGGACGAGCTGGCCGCCAAGCTGGGCACCACCGAGAACGGCACCGACTCGGCCATCGACATCACCCGGGTGCTCAACGAGTACACCGGTGGCAAGTACAAGACCACCGAGATCCGGGACGACGCGGCCACCAAGGAGCAGGTCGAGCGCCTGCGGGCGGACGTCAAGGCGGCCGTGGACCAGGGCCGGCCGGTCGTCGCCAACATCCTGGGCGGCGCGCTGGACATCGACGGTGTCGAGCACAGCTACCCCGGTCACTACCTGACCGTGGTGGAGTACAAGGACGACGGCAACACGGTGCTGATCGCCGACCCGGCCAGCCCGAACGAGCCGACGTACTGGATGGATGTGACCGAGCTGGCCAACTGGATCGCCGGCCGCGGTTACAGCTCCTGACCGAGCGCACAGGGCCGGTCTCCCCCGAGCGGGGAGGCCGGCCCTTTCGGCGTCCGCCCGGTCACCGGCCCCGCTAGAGTCTGGACCGTGCCGCGTCCGGTGATCTTCGACCTGTTCCACACCCTGGTGCCCGGCGGGGACCCCGAGCGGGACCGCGTGGTCGGTGAGATGGCGCTGATGGTGGGTGTGGAGCCGGCCGCGCTGGTCGAGGCGTACCACGCCACCTGGCGGGAGCGGATGACCCGCTGGGACGCCGCGCAGACGGTGCGCGTCCTGGCCGGGCGGCTCGGCGGCGCGCCCACCGACGAGCAGGTGGCCCGGGCGGCCGCGCACCGCCGGGAGCTGGCCGGGCGGCTGCTGGCGGGCGTGCCGCCGGCGACCCTCGCGGTGCTGGACGCGCTGCGCGCCGACGGCCACCCGATCGGGCTGGTCAGCAACGCCACCGCGGAGACCGCCGAGGCATGGCCGTCCACCGACCTGGCCCGCCGGTTCGACGTGGCGGTCTTCTCCAGCGACGTGGGCCTGGCCAAGCCCGACCCGGCGATCTACCGGCTGGCGGCCGAACGCCTCGGCGTCGCGCCGACCCAGTGCGTCTTCGTCGGCGACGGCGCGGACGGCGAGTTGGCCGGCGCGGCGGCGGTCGGCATGACGGTGGTCCGGACCACCGAGCACAACGACACCGATCCGGCCTGGGTCGGCCGGGCGCTGACCGCCCTGGGCGAACTGCCCGACCTGCTCCGCGAGCCGGCCCGCTGGCGCTGACACGGCGACGCCCGGCCACGGACGGAACAGCGGGCGGCGGAACTCCGGTCGCCCGGGGGGGGTACGGAAATTCGGCTGGTTCGAGCGACCCGACGAGGGTAGTGGCCCAGTCAAGCCGTTCCGCAACCCACCGGTAAGGGGCTACGAGATGACCGACGTACAGACGGAACGGGACGTCGTCGACGTCCTGATGACCGACCACCGCGAGGTCGAGGCGATCTTCGTCGAGCTGGAGAGCCGGCAGGGCACCCCGGAGCACCGGCGGCAGCTCGCCGACGTGATGATCGCCGAGCTGGTCCGGCACGCCGTGGCCGAGGAGGCCTACGTCTACCCGGCCGCCCGCAAGGCGCTCCCCGACGGCGACCAGCTCGCCGAGCACGAGATCTCCGAGCACGCCGACGCCGAGCGGACCATGAAGGACCTGGAGTCGCTCGACCCCTCCGACCCGCGCTTCGACGAGCTGTTGACCAGACTGACCGGGACCATCCGGCACCACGTGCAGGACGAGGAGAACGACCTCTTCCCCCGCCTCCGCGCGGCCTGCGCCCGCGAGGAACTGGTCGAGCTGGCCGGCAAGGTGGAGGCGGCGAAGAAGTCGGCACCGACCCGGCCGCACCCGGCCGCCCCGGACCACCCGCCGGCGAACAAGCTGCTCGCCCCGGGCACCGGCCTGGTCGACCGGATGCGCGACGCGCTCAGCGGCCGGCCCACCACCATGCGGGAGCTGCGCGAGAAGTCCTGACCCCCGACCGCGGCGGCCACGCTCCCGGCACGGGGGGCGTGGCCGCCGCCGCGTGTCAGGGGGCCTGCGGGTACGGGTCGAGCGGGCGCTCGAAGAAGCTCTCCAGCACCACCACGGTCTGCGTGCCGGTGACCCCCTCCACCTGGAACAACCGGCGCAGGCTGGCCTGGAGCTGCTCGGGCGTGCCGACCCGGATCTTCACGAGCAGCGAGGCCGGGCCGGCGATCACGTGCGCCTCCACCACCTCGGGCAGCGCGGCGAGCGCGGCGCGGGTGGGCTGGTCGCCCATCCAGGCGTTCGCCTCCACCAGCACGAACGCCAGCACGCCCCGGCCGACCGCGGCCGGCTCCACGTCCACCGTGGTCCGCCGGACCACCCCCTGCTCGCGCAGCTTGCGTACCCGCTCGTGGACCGCTCCGGTGGAAAGCCCGACCAGCCCGGCCAGCGTCGCGTACGACTGGGTGGCGTCGTGTTGCAGGGCCGCGATGAGCTTCCGGTCCACGTCGTCCACGCCCACACCTCCGTTCGGTGTTCCACTTCACGGCTGATTCTTGTTCGGTCATGTTAGCTTCTTGCCGAACGTCAGTCACAGGTGGAGGCGGTCGACGTGGATCGGTTCAGGACGCGTTTCGAGGTGCGGGACGAGCGGTTCCGCAGGGTCAACGGCGACGAGTGGACGGAGTGCCTCTGGACCGGGGGCCGCTGGCTGGAGGGCCCGGCGTGGTTCTCCGCCGGGCGCTACCTGGTCTTCAGCGACATCCCCAACGACCGGCTGCTGCGCTGGGACGAGACCACCGGGGCGGTCGGGGTGTTCCGCCAGCCGGCGGGCTACGCCAACGGGCACACCGTCGACCGGCGGGGGCGGCTGGTGAGCTGCGAGCAGGGCCGGCGGCGGGTCACCCGGACCGAGGCCGACGGCACCGACACCGTGCTCGCCGAGCGCTGGCGCGGCAAGCGGCTGAACAGCCCCAACGACGTGGTCGAGCACTCCGACGGCTCGATCTGGTTCACCGACCCGAGCTACGGCATCGACAGCGACTACGAGGGCGACCGGGCCGAGAGCGAGATCGGCGGCAACCACGTCTACCGGGTCGACCCGCACGACGGCGAGGTGCGCCGGGTCGCCGACGACTTCGGGCAGCCGAACGGGCTCGCGTTCAGCCCCGACGAGTCCCTGCTCTACGTGGTCGACACCCGGGCGAAGCACCTGCGCCGGTTCGCGGTGACCGAGGACGGCGCACTGCGCGGCGGCGCGGTCTTCGCCACCTGCGACGCCGGCTCCTTCGACGGCGTACGCCTGGACGACGCCGGCCGGGTCTGGGTGGCCGCGCACGACGGGCTGCACTGCTTCGACCCGGACGGCACGCTCCTCGGCAAGCTGCACCTGCCGGAGATGGTCGCCAACTTCACCTTCGGCGGCCCGAAGCGCAACCAGCTCTACATCTGCGCCTCCAGCTCGCTGTTCAGCCTGCGGGTCAACGTCAACGGGGCGCGCTACCCGGGGTGGTGACCGATCAGCCCTCCGGGGCGATCCGGCGGAGGCTGTCCACCTCGGACACCACGATCGCCTCCAGCGGGCAGGACTCCGCCGCGTCCAGCACCGACTCGTCGGCGGCGATCCGCTCGGCCACCGGCCGGGACAGGCCGTCGACCAGCACGAAATGCTGCGGCGCGATCCCCGCGCAGATCCCGGAGCCGATGCACCGGGTCGGGTCGACGTGCAGCCGCCACTCGATCTTCCCGCTCACGCGTCCTCCCCCGTCCCGACCCGGGCTCACCAGGCCACCGGCATCGCCTGAAGGCCCCGCACCAGTAGGCCGCTCTTCCAGGTCAGCTCCTCCACCGGCACGGCGAGCCGGAGCCCCGGCGCCCGGTCGAGCAGGGTCTCCAGCACCACGCGCAGCTCCATCCGGGCCAGCTGCGCGCCGACGCAGTGGTGCACGCCGTGGCCGAACCCGAGGTGCGGGTTTGCCGCCCGGGTCAGGTCGAGCCGGTCGGCGTCGGGGAAGACGGTGCCGTCCCGGTTGGCCGCAGGGATGGAGACCACCACCGGCTCGCCGGCCCGGACCAGCACCCCGCCGAGCTCCACGTCCTCGGTGGCGTAGCGGGGGAAGGCCGCCGTCGCGCCGAGCGGGATGAACCGCATCAGCTCCTCGACGGCGGTCGGCACCAGCTCCGGCCGGTCCCGCAGGGCGTCCCAGGCGCCGGGGGTGGTGAGCAGGACGTACACCATGTTGGGGATCTGGGTCACGGTGGTCTCGTGGCCGGCGGCGAGCAGCCCGGCGGCGAGGGTGACCATCTCCTCCTCGGTGAGCCGGTCGGCGTGCTCGTCGCGCGCCCGGACCATGGCGCTGAGCAGGTCGTCCGTGGGCTCGACCCGGCGCCGGGCGACCAGCCCGCCCATGTAGGCGAGCAGGTTGTCGATGTAGTGCTGGGCGAGACCGGGATCCAGCGAGGTCGTCGAGACGATCGCCTCGGACCAGGTGTGGAACCTGTCCTGATCGGACACCGGCACGCCGAGCAGGTCGCAGATCACCCGGATCGGCAGCGGGGTGGCCAGGTGCGCCACCAGGTCGGCGGGCGGGCCGGCGGCCAGCAGCTCGTCGACCAGCTCGTCGGCCACCGCCCGGGTACGCGGGCGCAGCTCCTCGACCCGGCGCGCGGTGAACGCCTTCGCCACCAGCCGGCGCAGCCGGGTGTGCTCGGGCGGGTCCATCGAGAGGATGCCGGTCTCCTGCTGCCGCGGAGTGTTCCGGGGTTCGTCGCGGCCGACCGACGCGGCCCGGCTGAACCGGGGGTCGCCGAGCACCGTCTTCACGTCGGCGTGCCGGGTGGCCAGCCAGGCGGGCTCACCGTAGGGCAGTTGGACCCGGACCAGTGGCTGCTCGCGCAGCTCGGCGTAGCGGGCGTCCAGATCGAGCCGGACAGGGGCGCTGAACGGGTAGCGCTGCGGGATGGTCGCCTGGGAAGTGTCGGTCACCGGCTGGCTCGCTCTCGTCCACGGCACCGCGGGCGGTGCCGGTCGACTCCGCACGACTCGACGCTGAGTCATGCCCCGACTGCGGATGGTAGCGAGATCGGTCGATGGAGACCAGAGGATTGTTCCGGTCCCGACACGACGATCCCGGGCCACCCCACGCGGGACGGCCCGGGATCGGGGTGCGGTCAGCGACCGGTGTCGCCCTCACCGGTCCGCTGCTGCGCCATGTCGACGCCCTTGTCGGTCTGCTCGTCGTACTTGCCCTGGGTCCGCTTGTCGGCCATGTCGCCGCCCTTTTCGATCCCCTGGTCGACCTGCTTGTCGTGCTTGTCGGCGAAGTCCTTCGCCTTGTCCATGAAGTCGCTCATGCCGGGTCTCCCTTCGATACCGTGAATGCCTTCCCTGGGGCCGGAGGCACAAACGCGCCACGTCCGAAGCTCGCCCGGGTGTCGGATTCCCGTGCGTCGGGTACCAACGGCCACGATCGAGGAGGCGACGTGGACGAGGACGCTGGAACGCCGGAGTCGGCGGAGCGCGGCCGGGCGGCGGGACCGCGACAGGCCTGGGCCGGGCTGCCCTGGCCGGTGCGGACGGCCGTCACCTGGAGCGCCTGCCTCGTGGTGGTCATCGCCGCGCTCTGGCTGCTCGGGAAGATCGCGGTGCTGCTGGCCCCGCTGGCCGTGGCGCTGGCCGGCACGCTCTTCCTCACCGCGCTGCTCGACCCGGTGCTGCTCCGGCTGCGCCGGCTCCGGGTGCCGGCCGCGCTGGCCGCCCTGCTCAGCGTCCTGCTGCTGCTCGGCGTCCTGGTCGGCGTCGGAGCGCTGGTGTGGAACCTGACGGCGAGCCAGTTCGGCGAGCTGAGCCAGCAGCTCGACCAGGGCCTGCAACGCAGCCGGGACTTCGTCACCTCCAGCCTGCCGGTCACCGACGAACAGCTCGACCGCCAGATCAAGCAGATCCGGGAGGGGCTGAGCGGCAGCGCCCCCGACCCGGTCGCCGGGGCACGGACGGCCGCCGAGGTGGCCGGCTCGATCCTGCTCGGCCTGGTGCTGCTCTTCTTCCTGCTCAAGGACGGCCGGTCGATGTGGCACTGGGTGCTGCGCCGGATGACCGGGCCGCGCCGCGAGCTGACCGCCGAGGCGGGCCGGGCCGGCTGGCGGACGCTCGGCGCGTACAGCCGGGGCACGATGATCATCGCGGCGATCGACGCCCTCGGCATCGGGCTGGCGCTGGTGGTGCTGCGCGTCCCGCTGGCCCTGCCGCTCGCGCTGATCACCTTCCTCGGCGGGTTCGTGCCGATCATCGGCGCCACCGTGGCCGGCACGATCGCGGTGCTGGTCGCCCTGGCCGCCAACGGCCCCACCACCGCCCTGCTCACCCTCGCCGCGGTGATCGCCGTGCAGCAGATCGAGGGCAACCTGCTGGAGCCGCTGGTGATGAAGCGGCAGGTGCGCCTGCACCCGGCGGTCATCCTGGTGGTCGTCACCGCCGGCACGCTGATCGCCGGCATCGCCGGGGCGTTCGTCTCGGTGCCGATCGCCGCGGTCACCTGGCGCGTGCTGGACACCGTCCAGCGCCACCGCGCCGCCCTGCCCGACTGACCCCCACCGGTCAGGCGGGGTGCGGCTGGCGGAGGTGGGTGGTGAACCAGGTGCCGGCCTGGTCGGCCACCTGTTCCAGGGTGCCCGGCTCCTCGAAGAGATGGGTGGCGCCGGGCACGATCCGCAGCTCCGCGATGTCGCCCAGCTCCGCCCGGGCCTGCTCGTTCAGCACGATGACCTGCTCGTCCAGCCCACCGACGAGCATCAGCGTCGGGGCACGTACCGCCGCGAGCGAGCTGCCGGCCAGGTCCGGGCGGCCACCCCGGGAGACCACCGCGCCGACCTGCTCGGGCCGGGCCGCCGCGGCGACCAGGGCGGCGGCCGCGCCGGTGCTGGCGCCGAACAGCCCGATCGGCAGCCGGCCCAGGGTCGGCTCGGCGGCCATCCAGTCGACGATGGCGGCCAGCCGCTCGGCGAGCATCCCGATGTCGAAGCGCAGCTCGGCGGTGACCGCGTCCCGCTCGTCCTCCTCGGGGGTGAGCAGGTCGACCAGCACGGTGCCCAGGGCCCGCCCGTTGAACTCGTGCGCCACCGCCACGTTCCGCGGGCTGTGCCGCGAGCTGCCGCTCCCGTGCGCGAACAACACCACCCCCACGGCCACCGCCCAGGGCCTGCTGGTGCTGGTGCTGGAGCTGCCCACCGGTGGCCT
>NZ_JBSSLX010000061.1:0-28921 GCF_053890995.1 Micromonospora sp. I033
GACGAACGAATGGCCCGGCGGCTTCGGCGCCGAGGTCACCGTCCGGGCCGGGAACACCGCCATCTCCGGGTGGACGGTGAGCTGGACCTGGCCCAACGGCCAGCGCATCACCAACTCCTGGAACGCGTCGATCACCTCGAGCGGATCGTCGGTCACCGCCGGGAACGCCGGTCACAACGGCGCCGTGGGCGCCAACGGCAGCACCACCTTCGGATTCAACGGCTCGTGGAGCGGCACCAACTCCGCACCTACCCTGAGCTGCACGGCCAGGTAACGACACCGCTGCGACGGGGGTGGCACATCCGGTGCCACCCCCGTTCGGCGTCGGCGCCCCTACGTGAGGACGCACCCTCTCAGAGGCTGCGGGCGGTGACGTCGCCCTGGGAGGTGGTGGCGCGGATGTCGAGGTCGGCGGTGCCGTCGTTCTTGAGGGCGTTGCTGATGCGGCCGTAGCCGGTGCCCGCGTCCAGGGCGGCCGAGACGCCGGCGGCCGCGGCCACCGAGATGTCGCCGGACTGGGTGCGGAGCACGACGGTGCCACGCACGGCCTCACTGATCCGGATGTCACCCCTGGCGGTGCTGATCTCCGCAGGGCCGTTGAGCCGGCCGACCTCGACGTCGCCGTCGATCGCGGTCAGGCGGACGCTCGCCGCCTCGTCGATCTTGATCTGGCGGTACGCGCCCTCGAAGGCGACGTCGCCGAGGCGGCCGACGCCGCGGAGTTCGCAGCTGGCGGCCGTGCCCTCGATGCGCGAGCCGGCGGGCAGCTGGACGGTGACCTCCAGGGATCCGGAGGGGCCGAAGAGCTGGTTCCGGGCCTCGGCGGCCTGGATCCGCAGGACGCCGTCGACGTAGGTGACGGTGGTCTGCTCGGCGGCCCGGACGTCGCGGCTCCTGCCCGGGTCGGCCGGCAGGACCTCGACGGTGGTGTCGGCGCGGTCGGCGGCGATGAACTGGATGCGTCCGGCGGGGATGGCCAGGACGGCGGAGATCGGGGCGGGGGTCTCGAACTTCTGCATCGTGCTCTCCCGTGCTCGCTGGCTGTTTCTGATATCGGAAACGCTACGTTGCTTTCCATGAACCGACAACAAGCTTGTTGCATCCATTCCACATGTTCACAGGCGAAAGCAGGGAAACTGTTGCAATGGTCGCGCTGATAATGCAACGCACCATGCCCAGATCATTGCAATGGATGAGGAGTGAACGCTATGGTGAGGAAGCGGGGACCATCACGAAGGATCACCAGAGGAGATCGCGATGCCGGGCGGCAGGCTCACCCAGCAGGAACGCCAGCAGATCGCGCTGGGGCTGGCCGACAGCCTCCCGTACGCCGAGATCGCCCGGCGCCTCGATCGTCCGACCTCGACGATCACGCGGGAGGTGATGCGCAACGGCGGCCCCACGGCCTACCGCGCCGACCTGGCCCACCGCGCCACCGAACGCCGCGCTCACCGGCGCAGGCCCGCCACCACCCGCAGGTCGGAGCCGGCCCCCCAGCCACACGGACGCGACGCCGAGGCCGTGGCCGACTACGAGGAGACGCTCACCACCGTCCTCATGGCCTCGGGCCTGCCCAGGATGACGGCCCGGGTGCTGACCTGCCTGTTCACCACCGACGCGGGCAGCCTCACCGCGTCCCAGCTCGCCCAGCGCCTCCAGGTCAGCCCGGCGTCCATCTCGAAGGCGATCGCCTTTCTGGAGAGCCAGAGCCTCGTCCGGCGAGAACGCGACGAACGCCGGCGCGACCGCTACGTCGTCGACGACGAACTCTTCTACCAGGCGACGATCGCCAGCGCCCGAGCCAACGACCAGCTCGTCGAAACCGCACGCCAGGGCGTCGCCGTCCTCGGCCCCCGCACGCCCGCCGCCGCCCGCCTGGAGAACATCGCCCGCTTCCTCGACTTCATCAGCGAGAGCATCACCCGTGCCGCCGAGCAGGCCCGTGAAGTCCTCCACACCAGACCCGGGACAACCCCGAACGACACCGACCAACCACAGCCGCGCAACCGATGACGGCGCCGGCGTAACGCTCACCGGATGGCTGCCTGATCCGGCGGCGGGCAGCGCCACCGGAGCCCCGGGCGTCGGCTGCGTCACCATTCCGACACGGAGCGGCATCTCGCCCACAGGCGAGCGGCGGCGACGATGGTGCCTGGAGGTCGTCCGTTCGGGTGGCCCATGGTGGCGCGGCGCCGCGCGGGAGCTGGAGGTGGTGGGTGCTGAGCGCGTTCCTGCAGGGCCTGGCCGCCAAGCTGGTCGAGGCGATCCTGAGCAAGCTCGTCGGGTGGCTCGCGCCGAAGGTGATCCTCTCGGTGCCGCACCGCGCCTCGCCCAACTGTCCGCGCTGTGGTGGCTACGGCGTGGCCCGGTGGGCGCCCCCCGGCGCCCGGGCGGCGTTTCTCCTCTCCCTGCTGGGATTCAGCTGGGGATTCGCGATGACCCTCCTCGGGATTCCACTGGTGGTGCTCTCCGTCGCGCTCGGGGTGACCTCAGCGGTGCGCGACGGCCTCGGCGGGACGCTGTCGGCCCTTGCGGCTCCGCTCGCCCTGGTGGTCCCGGGCGCCCTGATGCTCGGGGGCGCGTTCGGGTTGGCCTGGTACCACAGCTATCCGCCGAAGTGGTGCGCGCGCTGCCAGGGACGCTGGCCGCGGCGGCAACGCGACGAGTACCTGCGGACGGCCCGGGCGGTGATCTACCACTGCGGGTGTGGCCAGCGGCTCCGAGCCCCGGCGGTGGACACCGAGGTGCGGCTGCGCTGTCCGCGCTGTCGCCACGTGCATGCCCCGCCCGCCCGGCAGAAACCCTGAGCTGTCGTGGAGCCGCGCCGCATCACCGGGCGGCGGCGATCCGGCCGCCGATCCTGGCAGACACGCTGTCGACGTGCCGAGCGTGGGCAGCAGGGCGGTACGGGCAGGTCCGCGGGAACAGCGGCGTTGTCAGCGTTCCTATCCTCGCGGCCATGGGAGCTATCAAGCCATGGCACCTGTTCGTCCTCACGCTCTGCTGTCTCGTGCCGACCGTTGCGGCGATCGTCGGCGGCGTCTGGGTGGCCCGCCGGTCCGGTAAGCGTCGCTGACCTGCCGGAAACCGATCAGGAATCAAGAAGCACCGGACCCGGAGCCGTTCGTAGCGTGACCTGCGTGTGCATCATCCCGCCAGCACTCAGGAGACAACGCATGAAGGCGAACGTCAGCTCCATCCTCCTCGGCGTCCGGGACCTGACCCGGTCCAAGCAGTTCTACACGGAAGGGCTCGGCTGGAAGATCAAGGACGACTACGGCGTCTCGGTGTTCTTCGAATCGGACGGCGGCTCGCTCGTCGGCTTCTACGGCCGCGACGGCCTGGCCGACCAGGTGGGCACGAGCCCGGAAGGCAGCGGCTTCAGCGGCCTGGTCCTCACCTACGTCGTCCGTAGCGAGGCACGGGTCGACGAGATCATCGCGGAGGCCGAGAAGGCCGGGGCCCAGATCCTCAAGCCCGCCGGTGCCCTGCCGTGGGGCGGTTACGGCGGCTCCTTCGCGGACCCGGACGGCTACATCTGGAGCCTCGGCTACAGCGCCCAGGGAGCGGACCAGCCCTACGCCGAGTAGCCGGGGAAGCCACCGACGCGAACCAGGCCGAGGGCCGGCCTCCCGCTCGGGAGACCGGCCCTCGGATCGCAGGGTCAGAAGGTCCGGGTCGGGTCCCACTGCCGGTTGGCCTCCTCGGCCGCCCGGCGGCGCTCGGCGGCGGCGCGCTTGCCCGCGTCGACCCCGCGCATCGAGGCGCCGACCGCGACGGCGCCGAGCCAGGCCAGCGTGCCCATCACCGCGACGGCCCGGAAGCCGCCGGTGATCCAGCAGGCGAGGACGACGGCGAGGCCGCCGGCCGCGATGCCCCAGCCCCAGTGGGTGGGCAGGTGCCGCAGCGCCGAGCCGACCAGCACGGCCAGGGCCAGCGAGGCGATCGGGCTGGGCTCCTGCGGCAGGTCGGCGACCTGCGAGACGACGATCGCCACCGCGACCACGACCAGGCCGGCGAGCGCCGTCCAGGTCCGGTTGATCCGGCGAGCGAGCGCGAGCAGGGACACCATCGCGGCCACGGCGGTGTCGAAGACCGCGTAGCTGCCGCCCCAGCTGTCGCTGATCAGGTAGGCGGTGAAGGCCATGCCCAGCGGGGCCGCCAGGGCGAAGGCGATGTCGACGGCGATTCCAGCCCCGCGGGCCGACCGGTCCGAAGCGTCCATGCGACCCACGCTAGGTAGTCGCCGGAGCCACCGAACCGGTCAAAAGTACGGTCCGGGGCGCGGTGAACCGTGCTTTGGGCCGATGTTGGCCGGCGGCCACCTCTCCAGGATGTGGTCATGCCTGTTGATGAGTCGTGTCCGTCGCCGCGGGTCGAGGTGCCGCGATGATCTGGATGAGTTGGCGGCAGTTCCGCACCCAGGCCCTCGTCGGCTTCGTGGCGCTGGCGCCGCTGGCGGCGTACGTCCTGTTCACCGGTCTGGACATCCGGCAGGCGTACGACCGTTACCAGTCCCGGTGCACGGTCGCCGACCGGTGCCTGGACGCGATGAGCCAGTTCCAGGACGACTACCGCACCCGGCTGCTCTTCCTCGCCCTACTGCTGGCGATCATTCCGGCTGTGCCGGGCGTCTTCTGGGGTGCGCCGCTGATCGCCCGGGAGCTGGAGACGGGCACCCAGCGGCTGGTCTGGAACCAGAGCGTCACCCGGCGCCGCTGGCTGGCGGTCAAGCTGCTCTTCGTCGGCGTCGCCAGCATGGCGGTCGCGGCCCTGGCCAGCCTGCTGCTCACCTGGGCGGCGAGCCCGTACGACAAGGTGTCCGGGGAGCGGTTCGCGGCCCTGGCGTTCGGCGCCCGCAACCTGACGCCGATCGCGTACGCGGCGCTGGCCTTCGTGCTCGGCGCGGTCATCGGGCTGCTGCTGCGTAGAACGGTGCCGGCGATGGCGTTGACCATCCTCGCCTTCACGCTGCTCCAGTTCCTGATGCCGAACATGGTCCGGCCGCACCTGATGGCGCCGGTCACCGTGACGAGGGCGATGACCGCCGACGCGATCCGCGAGCTGCGCGGGGTGGGCACCGACGCCACCGTGAAGGGACTGAGCATCCCCGACGCCTGGGTCACCGGCACCAGCAAGCTGCTCACGGCGGGCGGCCAGCCGGTCGACGCCCGGACCGTCGACACCTGCCTGACCAAGCCGCCGCAGACCGCCGGGGGCGGCGCCGGCGACACCGCGGGCTGCCTCGGCGACCTCGACCTGCACGTCACCGTCGACTACCAGCCCAACAGCCGCTACTGGTCGTTCCAGTGGATCGAGTCGGCGTGCTACCTCGCGCTCGCGGGGCTGCTGGCGGGCTTCGGCCTGTGGCGGATCCAGCGGCACGTCAGCTGACCCACGCAGCAGGCGGCGGCGCCGGGGAACCCCTTCCCCCGGTGCCGCCGCGCGTCCGTTCCGGGCGTGCCGGGGCCGGGCTGGGAAACCGGTCAAAAGTACGGTAGCCAGAAGGCCCGACCCTACTTTGGACCGATGCTGCGGCAGACGCCGATCCGCAGGATCGACGCCATGCCACCGGAGAATTCCCATCCCGCACTCCAGGCCGAGGGTCTGACGAAGCAGTACGGCAAGCGGCTGGCGCTGGCCGACTGCAACCTCAACGTCCCCCGCGGACGGGTGGTCGGCCTGGTCGGGCCGAACGGCGCCGGCAAGTCCACGCTGTTGAACCTCGCCTGCGGCCTGATCACGCCGACGGCGGGGACCCTGCGGGTGCTCGGTTCGCCCCCGGCGGCGAACGCGGCGCACCTGGCCAAGGTCGGGTTCGTCGCGCAGGACACCCCGGTCTACGGCACGTTCACCGTGGCGGACCACCTGCGGATGGGCGCGAAGCTGAACCCGTCCTGGGACCAGGCCCTGGCCGACCGGCGGATCGCCCAGGTCGGGCTCAACCTCAAGCAGAAGGCGGGCCGGCTCTCCGGCGGCCAGCGCGCCCAGCTGGCGCTGACCATCGCCGCGGCGAAGCGCCCGGAGCTGCTCATCTTCGACGAGCCGGCCGCCGCGCTGGACCCGCTGGCCCGGGACGGGTTCATGCAGAACCTGATGGAGTTCGTCGCCGAGCTGGGCGCCAGCGCGATCCTGTCCTCGCACCTGCTCAGCGACGTGGAGCGGGTCTGCGACTACCTCATCGTGCTCTGCGCCTCCCGGATGCAGGTGGCCGGTGAGGTGAAGGACCTGCTGGCCCAGCACCACCGGCTGGTCGCCCCGCGCGGCGAGCTGGACCGGCTGCCGGCCGAGGTGGAGGTGATCCGGATGCAGCACGCCGACCAGCACAGCCGCGCGGTGGTGCGGGTGGTCGGCGCGCTGCCGCGTACGCCGTGGAGCGTCGAGCCCGTCTCGCTGGAGGAGATGGTGCTCAGCTACATGACCCGGGCCGCGGGCGTCTCCGCCGGCCCGACGGACGCCATGGCGGGGGAGGCCGGGCGGTGATCTGGACGACCTGGCGGCAGTTCCGCGGGCAGGCCCTCGTGGGCGTCATCGGCCTGGCCCTGATCGCCGCGTACCTCCTCTGTCTCGGGTTCGACATCCGGGAGTCCTACGACAACTACCGGGCGCAGTGCGCCGGCCTGGCCGAGTGCGGCCCGCAGCTGAGCCGGTTCAGCGCCGACTACGAGAACACCCTGCTCTACCTGGCCGCGCTGCTCGGGCTGATTCCGGGTCTGGTCGGCATGTTCTGGGGCGCGCCCCTGGTGGCCCGGGAGCTGGAGGCCGGCACCCAGCGGCTGGTCTGGAGCCAGAGCGTGACCCGGCGGCACTGGCTGGCGGTCAAGCTGACCCTGGTGGGGCTGGCCGGCATGGTGGTGGCCGGCGCGGCCAGCCTGCTGCTGACCTGGGCGGCCAGCCCGGTGGACCGGGTCGCCGACAACCGGTTCAGCACGATCCTGTTCGGCGCCCGGAACATCGCGCCGATCGCGTACGCGGCGTTCGCCTTCGTGCTCGGGACGCTGATCGGGCTGCTGGTGCGGCGGACCGTGCCCGCGATGGCGCTGACCATCCTGGCCTTCGTCGTCTTCCAGTTCCTGGTGCCCAACGTGATCCGGCCGCACTTCCTGCCGGCGGAGCACCTCACCATGCCGATGACCGTGCAGGCCATCAACCAGGCCCGCAGCCTGGGCAGCATCACCGGCGCCCCGGTGGTCAAGGGCCTGACCGTGCCGGACGCCTGGGTCACCGACGTCAGCGAGCTGCTCACGAAGACGGGCGAGCCGCTGGACGAGGGGATCTTCAACGAGTGCTTCACCAACGCCCCGGAGACGGGCACGGCCGAGGGCCCGTACGGGGACACCGCGGTGTGCCTGGCGAAGCACGACGTGCACGTGGCGATCGCCTACCAGCCGACCAGCCGGTACTGGTCGTTCCAGTGGCTGGAGTCGGCGTTCTACCTGGTGCTGGCCGGGCTGCTGGCCGGCTTCGGGTTCTGGCGGCTGCAGCGCCGCCCGAGCTGAGCTCCTGGCGCGACGCATTTTCCAGCAATCGAGAAGAAGATCCGGTACGTCCCGCCTGGATAGCTTGAGTGCGACGCAGCCGACGGGCAACGGGAGGCCGAGCCATGGAAAACCCACCGCAGCAGTTCGCGCCCCCCGTGTCGGTGACCGTGCTGGAGAAGCTGCTGGGCCGACTGACCTCGGTCTGCATCCAGGTGGCCACGGCCGGCCTCGACCTGCCGGACCGGCTGCGGAACGGCCCGAAGTCGATCGACGAGCTGGCGGCCGAGGTGGGCGGCGACCGGGACGTGCTGCTGCTCTTCATGCGGGCGCTGACCAGCGAGTCGATCTTCCAGGAGATCGAGCCGGGGGTGTTCGCGCACACCGAGGAGTCGCGCTGCCTGATCAGCGACGCGCCGAACTCGCTGCACGGCATCGCCGAGATGCTCGGGGCCGAGTGGGCCTGGAAGGTGTGGGAACCGGCCGAGGTGCTGCACACCATCCGGACGGGTCAGCCCGCCTTCGAGCACGTCTTCGGCCGGGACATCTGGGACTACATGACGGCCAACCGCGACCAGTACGCGGTGTTCAGCCGCGCCCAGACCATCTTCTCCGGCCCGAAGGACGACGCGATCGTCGACGCGTACGACTTCGAGGGCGTCAAGACCATCGTCGACCTCGGCGGCGGTGAGGGCACCTTCCTGGAGAAGATCCTGCTCAAGCACCCGAGGGTCGAGGGTGTCCTGTTCGACCTGCCGCCCGTGGTGGAGCGGGCCCGGGCGCGGGTGGCCGGCAGGGCCGTCGCCGACCGCTACACCTGCGTCGGCGGCAGCTTCTTCGACCGGGTGCCGCCGGGCGCTGACGCGTACGTGCTCAAGCAGGTGCTGCACGACTGGAGCGACGACGAGTCGGTGGAGATCCTGCGCAAGGTCCGCGAGGTGCTGCCGCCGTCGGGCCGGATCCTGGTCGCCGCGCACCTGGTGCCCGCGCCGCCGCGCCGCCCGCTGAAGTACCTGATGGCCGGCATGTGGGTGCGGCTCAACACCCCGGGCGGCTACGAGCGGACCGAGCAGGAGTTCCGGGACGTGTTCGACCGGGCCGGCCTGGAGCTGGTCCGGATCCTGCCGACCGCCTCCACGCACAGCATCCTGGAGACCCGCCGCGCCGAGGACTGACCGGCCGAGCCGAGGGAGGTGGCGCGTGAAGGCCGCGCCCTTCGACCACCACGCCCCGACCAGCCTCGCCGAGGTGCACGACCTCCTCGCCCGCCACGGCCCGGACGCCACGCTGATCGCCGGTGGGCAGAGCCTGGTGCCGCTCATGGCGCTGCGGCTGGCCCGGCCGCGGGTGCTGGTCGACCTCAACGAGGTGGCCGGGCTGGCCGGGATCCGGGACGAGCCGGGCGCGGTGACCGTCGGTGCGCTCACCCGGCAGCGGGCCGTCGAGCGGTCCCCGGTGGTCGCGGCCCGGCTGCCGCTGCTCGCCGAGGCGGTCGGCCGGATCGGCCACCCGCAGGTGCGCAACCGGGGCACCGTCGGCGGCAGCCTGGCGCTCGGCCACCCCGCCGCCGAACTGCCCGCCGTCGCGCTCGCCCTGGACGCCACCCTGGTCCTCGCCGGCATCGGCGGCGTCGAGCGCGAGGTCGCGGCCGCGGACTTCCACCCCGCGACGGGCGGCACCGCGTTGCGGGCGGGCGAGGTGCTGAGCCGGGTCCGGTTCCCGGTGCCGCCGGCCGGCGCCGGCCACGGCTTCCACGAGCTGGGCCGCCGTGCGCGGGACTTCGCGCTGGCCGGCGCTGCCGTGGTGCTCGGCCGGGGCGGCGACGGCGAATGCGCGTACGCCCGGGTGGCGGTGCTGGGCGGCGGCCCGGCGCCGCGCCGCCTGCCCGGCGTGGAGCGGGCGTTGCGCGGCGGGCCGCTCGACACCGGGGCGATCGCCGAGGCCGCCGCCGGGGCCGCCGGTGAGGTCGAGCCGGTCGGCGACGTCCAGGCCGACGCCGGGTACCGCCGCGAGGTCCTGGTGACGCTGGTCCGGCGGGCGCTGTCCGACGCGGCGCGCCGGGCTCGACCGACACACTGACCTGGGGAGCGACGCATGGAGTCCGTCGAGCTGGTGGTGAACGGGGTACGCCGGGAGGGCCGGGTCGAGCCGCGCCGGACCCTTGCCGACTTCATCCGCGAGGATCTCGGGCTGACCGGTACGCACGTCGGCTGCGAGCAGGGCGCCTGCGGGGCCTGCACGGTGCTGCTCGACGGCGAGCCCGTCTACGCCTGCCTGCTCTTCGCGGTGCAGGCCCGGGGCCACGAGATCACCACGGTCGAGGGGCTGGCCGACCCGGGCGAGCTGGACCCCGTGCAGGACGCCTTCCGCCGGTGCCACGCGCTGCAGTGCGGCTTCTGCACGCCGGGCATGCTGCTGGCCGCGCACGGCCTGCTCGCCGACGACCCCGACCCGGACGAGGCCACCATCCGCACCGCGCTGGCCGGCAACATCTGCCGCTGCACCGGCTACCAGAGCATCGTGGCCGCGGTCCGGCTCGCCGCGGCGGAGCGGCATCGGCCGGCCGCGCCGGACGGAGCCGCGCGATGACCGGCGGGATCGAGGAGGGTCGGGTCGGCACCCCGGCCCCGCGGCTCGAGGACCCACGCCTGCTCACCGGCCGGGGCCGGTACGTGGCCGACCTGACCGCCCCGCACCTGGCCCACGCGGCGTTCCTCCGCAGCACCGTGCCGCACGCCCGGATCACCGTGGACGCCTCGGCCGCCCGCACGGCTCCCGGGGTGGTCGCCGTGTTCACGGCGGCGGACCTCGCCGGGACGCTCGGCCCGGTCAGCTTCGACGCCTCGATCCCGGGCATGACCCAGCTCGTGCACACCGCGCTCGCCGACGACCGGGTCCGGCTGGTCGGCGACCCGGTGGCCATGGTGGTGGCGGAGAGCCGCTACCTGGCCGAGGACGCGCTGGAGCTGATCGAGGTCCGGTACGACGAGCTGCCCCCGGTGCCGGACGTGGCGACCGCCCTCGACCCGGCCGCCCCGGCCCTGTACGACGTGGCGCCGGGCAACGTGCCCTACCACGACTCCGCGCGCTACGGCGACGTGGACGGCGCCTTCCGCAACGCGGACCGGGTGATCGGCCGGACCCTGCGGCAGCACCGGTACATGGCCGCCCCGCTGGAGACCCGTGGTGGGCTGGCCGCGTACGAGCCGGCCGGCGGCGAGCTCACGTACCAGGCCAGCGCGCACGCGCCGCACCTGATGCGGATGGTGCTCGCGGCGCACCTGCGGCTGCCGCCGCACCGGGTGCGGGTGGTGGTGCCCGACATGGGCGGCTCGTTCGGCTCGAAGTGGGGGATCACCCGGGAGGACCTGCTGGTCTGCGCGGCGGCGGTGCGGACCGGCCGGCCGGTGCGGTGGATCGAGGACCGCCGGGAGAACCTGCTGGTCGGCGGGCACGCCCGGGACGAGTCGCTGCACCTGGAGGCGGCGGTCCGGGCCGACGGCACGCTGCTCGGGCTCCGGGCGAGGCTGGTCATGGACATCGGGGCGTACTCGGTCATCCCGATGAACCCGGCGTTCTTCACCCTGGCGCTGCGGCTGCTGATTCCCGGGCCCTACCGGGTCCCGGCGTACGACTTCGAGGTCAGCACGGTCTGCACGAACAAGGGCCCGTACGTGGCGTACCGGGGGCCGTGGGCGGTGGAGACCTGGGCCCGGGAGGTGCTGCTCGACATCGTCGCCGGTGAGCTGGGGCTGGCCCCGGAGGAGATCCGGCGGCGGAACCTGGTCACCCCGGCCGAGCAGCCGTTCCGGACGGCGGCCGGCTGGCGGCTGGACGGGACGCGGGCGCCGGCCACCCTGGAGCGGGCGCTGGAGCTGGCCGACCTGCCCCGGTTCCGGGCCGAGCAGCGGCGCGCCCGGGAGCGGGGCGAGGTGCTCGGCTTCGGGCTGGCCACCTTCATCGAGCCCTCCCCGGGCGGGCCCGAGTTCCTCGCCATGTCCGGCGGCGGCAAGGAGACCGCCCGGGTCCGGGTCGAGCCGACCGGCGAGGTCTCCCTCTTCACCTCGCAGATCCCGCACGGGCAGGGGCACGAGACCACGCTCGCCCAGGTGGTGGCGGCCGAGTTCGGGCTGCCGTACACCGCGGTGCGGGTGGTGCACGGGGACACCGACGCCACCCCGTTCAGCATGGTGGGCACCGGCGGGAGCCGGGCCGCCACCTTCGGCGGCGGCGCGGCCAGGCGAGCCGCGCGGGCGGTGCGCGACCAGGTGCTCCGCCTGGCCAGCGGGATGCTCGGCGCACCGCCGGAGGAGCTGGCGCTGGCCGGCGGCCGGGTCTACGTGCGGGAGCGGCCGGCGACCGGGCTGAGCATGGTGCAGCTCGCCGGCATGGTCTCCCTGGCCCCGGCCTACCTGCCCCCGGACACGCCGACCGAGCTGGCGGCCACCGCCACCCACGACGGGGCGGACGGCGGGTTCGCCCAGGCCACCCACTGCTGCTGGGTACGGGTGGACCCGGGCACCGGGCAGGTGGAGATCACCCGCTACCTGGTGGTCGAGGACTGCGGCTCGATGATCAATCCGGCGGTGGTGGAGGGGCAGATCCGCGGCGGCACCGCGCAGGGGCTGGGCGGGGTGCTCCACGAGCGGCTGCACTACGACGAGACCGCCCGGCCGCTCAGCGGCACGCTCCGCGACTACCTGCTGCCCACCGCGGCGGACGTGCCGCCCATCGAGATCGTGCATCTCGGCCCGGAGCCCGGGTCCGGCCCGCCGGACCACCGGGGGGTCGGCGAGGGGGGTGCCATCTGCGCGCCGCCGGCCATCACCAACGCGCTCTCCGACGCGTTGGGCATCGAGATCACCCAGCAGGCGGTGACGCCGTCGTTCGTGCTCACGGCGCTGCGCAAGGCCGGCGCGACACCCGCGGACCCGCTTGACAGGTAGGAAGTTCCCTACCTATCGTCGTCGGCATGAGCATCAAGGGAATCAAGTTGATCACCGTGCCCGTGTCCGACCAGGACGCCGCCAAGCAGTTCTACGTCGAGCAGCTCGGCTTCGAGGTGTCGCAGGACTCCCAGATGGGGCCCATGCGCTGGCTCGAGGTGGCGCCCAAGGGATCGCCGGTCAGCTTCGCGCTGCTGCCGAGCGTCCTGGGTGTGCCGGTGGGCGGCCTCAAGGGCGTCCAGCTCTTCACCGACGACCTCGACGGCGACTGCGAGAGCCTGCGCGCCGCCGGCGTCAAGGTGGACGGGCCCAACGCCCGCCCGTGGGGTCGTGACGCGAACTTCTCCGACCCGGACGGCAACGGCTTCGTCCTCATGTCGGCGCACGCCGACCAGTAGGTCGACGCGCTCCGGCTCGGCCGCCCCGACCTCTCCCCCCGGGGTCGGGGCCCGAGCCGGCACGGCCCGACGGACTCCCGGTCCTCAGTTGAGAGAGTGTCATGGCATTGATGATCGAGGCCGTGGGCCTCAGCAAGTCCTTCGGGAAGGTCGTCGCCCTCAACGGGCTCGACGTGCGCCTGGAGTCCGGCCAGGTCGCCGCGATCCTCGGCCCCAACGGGGCCGGTAAGACCACCTTCCTGCGCATGATCTCCACGCTCGCCCGGCCGGACGGCGGCACGCTGCGAGTCTGCGGCATCGACGTCACCGCCGAGCCGGCCCGGGTCCGCCAGCTCATCGGCCTCGCCGGGCAGCACGCCACGGTCGAGCCCGCGCTGACCGGGCGGGAGAACCTCCAGATGATCGCCCGGCTGTTCGGCCAGGACCGGCGCACCGCCCGGGCCAGCGCCGAGGAGACGCTGGAGCGGCTGCGTCTCGGCGAGGCCGGCGACCGGCTGGTCCGCACCTACTCCGGCGGCATGCGGCGCCGCCTCGACCTGGGCGCCAGCCTGGTCGGCCGGCCGCAGGTGCTGCTGCTCGACGAGCCCACCACCGGGCTCGACCCGCAGAGCCGGATCGAGCTGTGGGACACCATCCGGGCGCTCACCACCGAGGGCACCGACGTGCTGCTCACCACGCAGTACCTGGAGGAGGCGGACCGGCTCGCCAACACCATCCTGATCATCGACCACGGGCAGGTGATCGCCTCCGGCACGGCGAAGGAGCTGAAGAGCCGGGCCGGCCGCGACATCGTGGAGATCCACGTCCGCGACCGGGAGGATCTCGACCCGGCCGTGCGGGCGCTGACCCGGATCGGCGCCGAGACACCGGTGGTCGACCACGGCTCGCTGATGGCCTCGGTGGCGGTCGACTCCGGCCCGGAGCGGCTCCGCGAGGCGCTGCAGGAGGTCAGCGAGCTGGGCGTGCACGTCGAGGACGTGGCCCTGCGCCGGCCCACGCTCGACGAGGTGTTCCTGTCGCTGACCGGGTCGACGCCGGCGGGCGAGCCCCGCGGCGCCGCGCCGCGGTCGCCCGAGTCCCCCGCGGGCATCGAGCCCGAGACCGTGTCGAGGAGTGCCCGATGACCGCCGTGGCCGCGCCGCACCCGGCCAACAACGCCCGCCTGCTGCCCAGCGTCGGCGTGCTCACCGGGCGCGCCCTGCGCATCTACCGGCGCACGCCGCAGCTGCTGATCCTGCGGATCGTGCAGTCGGTGGCGTTCCTGCTGATCTTCCGCTACGTGTTCGGCGGCGCGATCGGCAGCGGCACGATGCGCTACGTCGACTTCATGGCGCCCGGGCTGCTCACGGTGGGCATCATGTTCGCCACCATCGGCACCGCGCTCGGGGTGGCCGAGGACCACGTGGGGGGCCTCTTCGACCGGCTGCGGTCGCTGCCCATGCCGCGCAGCGCCGTGCTCACCGGCCGGGTCCTCGCCGACCTGGCCCTCACCGTCGCCGTGCTGATCCCGACCATCGCGATCGCCTTCGCGGTGGGGATGCGGGTGCACACCGACTGGGGCTCGGCCCTCGGTGCGCTGGGCATCCTGGTGCTCTTCGGGTTCGCCTTCGTGTGGATCTTCGTGGCGGTCGGGCTGCTGGCCGGCAGCGTCCAGGCGGCACAGGGCATCTCGTTCATCGTGATGCCGGTCAGCTTCGCCTCCAGCGCCTTCGTGCCGACCTCCAGCATGCCGGGCTGGCTCCAGGCGTTCACGGAGCACCAGCCGGTGACGGTGGTGGTCAACGCGGTCCGCACCCTGACCCAGGGCGCGCCCGCCGAGGCGCTGCTCGGCCACAGCACCGGCTACTTCGTCACCCGGGCGCTGATCTGGATCATCGCCCTGACCGTGGTCTTCGCCGGCCTGGCCATCGCCCGCTACCGGAGCCGCTGACCGGCGGCCCCGCGCGATGGTCCGTGCCGTGCCGCCCGTCCCGGGGTGGCACGGCACGGACCGCCGTCGTGTTTCTCACCCGCTGCCATAGTCTCGCCACTCGGTTGACAGGTAGGAAATCTCCTACCTATCGTCCTGTCCATGACCATCACCCAGATCAGGCTCATCACGGTCTCCGTGTCGGACCAGGACCGGGCGAAGGCGTTCTACGCCGACGTGCTGGGGTTGACGGTCGTGCAGGACCTGACCATGGGGCCGATGCGCTGGTTGCAGGTGGGTCCGGAAAAGGGCGCCACTGGTATCGTTCTGGTGCCGGGTCGCACCGGTTTCGGGCCAGGTGACCTCCAGGGAGTCCAGTTGGAGACCAACGACCTCGACGCCGACTGCGCGCGCCTGCGCGCCGCGGGCGTGGCGGTCGACGGCCCGCACGACCGGCCGTGGGGCCGCGACGCCACCTTCGTCGACCCCGACGGCAACGGCTTCGTCCTCGTCACCCGCGAATCGGGCGGTTGAGCCGTGTCCACCGCCACGGGAGTGGACGTCTTCGCGGCGCTGGCCAGCCCGGTCCGGCGCGACCTCATCCGGCTGCTGCGCGACGGCGGCCCGCAGTCGGTGCAGGATCTGGCCGCCTCGTTCGACATGCGCCGGCCCAGCGTCTCCGAGCACCTCAAGGTGCTCCGCGACGCCGGCCTGGTGACCGAGCGCCGCAGCGGCCGCAAGCGGCTCTACCGGCTGGAGCCGGAGCCGCTGATGGACCTGCGCGACTGGCTCACCCCCTACGAGCGCTTCTGGCGTGAGCGGATGAGCGACTTCGCCGCGCTGGTCGCCGAGGAGTCCGCGACCGAGGGGAAGTCGGTGTGACCGAACCCGACAAGATCGAAGTCGACCAGTTCCTGCCGTACCCGCCGGCGCAGGTGTGGCGGATCCTGGTCGATCCCGATCTGATGGCCCGCTGGCTGATGCCCAACGACTTCAAGCCGGTGGTCGGTCACCAGTTCACCTTCCAGGCCAAACCGATGCCGGCGCTGCACTTCGCCGGCACCATCCACTGCGAGGTCCTCGCCGTCGAGCCGGAACGGCTGCTCCAGATCACCTGGGCGGACCGCAGCGGCAGCGGGCTGGACTCGGTCGTCACGTGGCGGCTGGAGCCCGAGGGCCGGGGCACCCGGATGCTGATGGAGCACAGCGGCTTCGACCTCGACAGCCCGTTCCAGGCGGTCGCCCACCGCACCATGGGCAGCGGTTGGCGCTCCTCCGTGGTGCGCTCCATGCTCACCGTGCTGGAGCAGGAGTCCTGACCCGCCGGCGGGCCCTGCCCGCCGGAGCAAGGTGGAGGAAGCCTCCCGCCGTCGCCGCCGCATAGCGTGGCCGTACGCCGCTGATCTCGAAGGCGGTGTCCCCGCCCGCATCGCGCCGGAACGGCAGGTGGCCTCGTGAGCAGTGACGATTCGGCCCCCGCGTACCCGTTCACCCGGGACGTCGGCCTCACCATCGACCAGCGCTACCGGCAGCTCCTGCACGAGCGGCCGGTCTCCCGGGTGACCCTCCCGTACGGCGGCGAGGCCTGGCTGGTGCTGGACCACGCGGCGAACCGGACGGTGCTGGCCGACCGCCGGTTCAGCCGGGCTCGGATCCTCGGTGCCGACCTGCCCCGGATGTTCCCCCAGCCGATGACGCAGGTGTCCCTGCTCAGCATGGACCCGCCCGACCACACCCGGATCCGCCGGCTGGTGGCGAAGCCGTTCTCCCAGCGGCGGGTCGAGGAGCTGCGGCCAGAGATCGGCCGGCACGTCGACCTGCTGCTGGACGATGTCGAGCGGGCCGGCTCCCCGGCGGACCTGATGTCCCTGGTGGGCGCGCGGCTGCCGCTCCGGGTGATCTGCCTGATCCTCGGGGTGCCGGAGGAGGACCGGGCGCAGTTCGACGCCTGGTCCGAGACCGCCATGTCGATCTTCACCCGGACCCGGGCGGAGACCGCCGAGGCGCTCGGCCATCTCTCCCGCTACATCGCCGGGCTGGTCGCCGAGCGCCGGGTACGCCCCACCGACGACCTGCTCAGCGAGCTGGTGGCGGCGCGCGACGGCACCGACCGGCTCAGCGAGGACGAGCTGGTCTTCCTCGGGGTGACCCTGCTGGTGGTCGGGCACGAGACCGCGGAGAAGCAGGTCGGCAACCTGGTCTACACGCTGCTGACCCATCCCGACGAGCTGGCCGAGCTGCGCAAGCGCCCGGAGGTGGTGCCCGCCGCCGTGGAAGAGCTGCTCCGCTACATCCCGGTGCAGACCGCGCACGGCGTCTTCCCCCGCGTGGCCACCGAGGACGTGCAGCTCGGCGACGTGCTGATCCGGGCCGGGGAAACGGTCTTCCCGTTCTCCTCGGTCGCCAACCACGACCCCCGGGCCTTCGACCACCCCGAGGAGCTGGACTTCGACCGGGAGTCGAACCTGCACCTCGCCTTCGGCCACGGCATCCACGCCTGTCTGGGCTCGCAGCTCGCCCGGATCGAACTCCAGGAGCTGGTGGGGCGGCTGCTCGACCGGTTCCCCGAGCTGGCACTCGCCGTACCGGAGGCGGAGCTGGCCTGGAGCACGGAGGGATTCGTCCGGGGTCTGCGGGCGTTGCCGGTCACCTGGTGATCCGGCGGGGCCAGAAACCGATCCGACCATGGAGGCCGCAGCATGAGCACCCAGTCCGACGCCACCGGCACGCGCCACGCCACCTTCCCGTTCCACCAGGACGATCCGTGCCTGCCGCCGCCGCAGTACGCCCGGCTCCGGGCCGAGGAACCGGTGACCCAGGTCGTCCTGCCCACCGGTGACCGGGCCTGGCTGGTCACCCGGCACGCCGACGTGCTCACCGTGCTCGGCGACGAGCGGTTCAGCCGCCGCGCGCTGACCGGCCCGGACGCGCCGAAGCTCGCCCCCATCCCGCCGCTGCCGTCGCTGTTCTACCTCGACCCGCCGGACCACACCCGGGTCCGCCGGCTCGCCGCCCGGGCCTTCGACCCGGCCCGGCTGGCACGGCTGCGGCCCCGGGTCGACCGGGTCGTCGCCGCCCACCTGGACCGGCTGGCGGCGGCCGACCAGCCGGCCGACCTGCTCGCCACGGTGGCCCGGCCGCTGCCGCTGGCCGTGGTCGCCACCGTGCTCGGCGTGCCGGACGACGAGTACGGGCCCTTCGCCGGGTGGATCCGTACCGCGTTCAGTTTCGGGGCCGTCCCGCCGGACGAGCAGATGGCGGCGATGGGCGGGCTCCAGCGCTACCTGGCCACGCTGATCGGCAGCCGGCGCAGGGAACCGGCCGAGGACGCCCTCAGTGACCTGGTGGCCCCGACCGGCGACGACCAGCTCGCCGACCACGAACTTGTCGCGCTGGTCTTCGACCTGATCGGCGCGGGCGACCAGCCGGTCACCGCGGAGATCGTGCACCTGGTGCTCAACCTGCTGCGCGACCCGGCCCGGCTGCCGGCGCTGCACGCGGAACCGGAGCTGGTGCCGACCGCCGTCGAGGAGCTGCTCAGGCACTCCCAGTCCGCCGGCGGCGGCCTCGGCTCGGTGCGGATCGCCGTGGCGGACGTGGAGCTGTCCGGCGTGACCATCCCGGCCGGCGACCCGGTGATCCCCTCGTTCAACGCCGCCAACTTCGACGAGGCCGTCTTCCCCGACGCGGACCGGATCGACCTGGCGCGGCGGCGCAACCCGCACCTGACCTTCGCCCAGGGCATCCACCACTGCCTCGGCGCCCCGGTCGGCCGGATGGAGTTGACCGCGCTGCTCGCCGGCCTGGCCCGGGACTTCCCGAGCCTGCGGCTGGCGGTGCCCGAGGACCAGCTCCGGTGGCTGCCGGTGCCCGCGTTCCGGACCCCGGGCGAGATCCCCGTGCACTGGTGACCCCGCCCGCACCGACCGACCGGCCACGAGCCCCGTCCCCTCCGAGGTGATCACAATGAACCAGTCCACCCTGACCTCCGAAGCCCAGCAGCCGGCCGGTCCGCCGGGGCAGTTGGACATGTCCGCGCTCATGGCCTTCATGCAGCGCTTCGTCGCCGACGTGTCGGCAGCCGGCGTGGTCGTCATGTGCGCCCTCGGCAGCCGGCTCGGCCTCTTCGCCGACCTGGCCCGCTCCGGGCCGGCCACCGCCGGGGAACTCGCCCGCCGCACCGGCAACCACGAGCGGTACGTCCGCGAGTGGGCGCTCGCCCTG
The DNA here is from genome assembly GCF_053890995.1 of Micromonospora sp. I033. NCBI lineage: Bacteria > Bacillati > Actinomycetota > Actinomycetes > Micromonosporales > Micromonosporaceae > Micromonospora > Micromonospora sp. I033. Next base: position 18,956 of record NZ_JBSSLX010000061.1, read on the forward strand.
GCGAGCGCCGGCTACCTCACCCGGGACGCCGAGGGCCGGTACGCCCTGCCGCCCGGCCCGGCCGCCGCCCTCGGCGACGAGAACGGGCCGTTCTACATGGGCGACATGGCGCGGCTGATGCCCGCCCTGTCGGCCGTGCTCGACGGCGTGATCGAGGGCTTCCGCACCGGCTCCGGGCTGCACCCGGAGGAGTACCCGGCGGAGCTGTTCGAGACCGTCTGGCACAAGGACGCCAACCGGCTCGGCAAGGTGCTCGTCCCGCAGTGGGTGGTCGCCGTGGACGGGCTCACCGAGCAGCTCAGCGTCGGTGGGCGGGTGGCGCAGGTGCACTGCGGCGACGGCCGGGCGCTGATCCTGCTCGCCCAGGCGTTCCCGAAGCTGGAACTCGTCGGGTACGACCCGGTCGAGATCAACGTCCGCCGGGCCCGCGCCGAGGCGGCGGCGGCCGGCGTGGCGGACCGGATCCGGTTCAGCACCGCCGACCCGGCCGAGGACCTCGGCGACGGGCTGGCGCTAGTGCTCGCGATCGACGTGCTGCACGAGGCGCCGGACCCGGCCGCGCTGCTGCGCCGGATCCGCGGCTCCCTCCAGTCGCACGGCGTGTTCCTGCTGCTGGCCACCAACGGCGAGGACGTGCCGTTGGCCGACGCCGGGCCGGTGAGCAGCATGCTCTACGCGATCAGCACCCTCCAGCACGTGCCGCAGGGCCTGGCCACCGGCGCCGCCGACCCGGCCGGGCTGATGGGGCTGCCGCCCGCGCTGCTGCACCGGCTGTGCGAGGAGGCCGGCTTCACCAGCGTCGAGAAGCTGTTGGAGCCCAGCCCGTTCAACACCCTCTACGAGCTCCGGGCCTGACCCGGCCAGCTGCGGCGACGAAGGGAGAACGTCACATGTCCGCCGATGTTCTGAGCAGCGACCTGGCCGGCTACCACCGGCAGCGGCTGACCTGGCAGCCGGCCGAGAGCGAGGCGGGGACGGAGACCACCAGGGTCACCGTTCCGCTCGACTACCGGGATCCCGCCGGGCGCACCATCGAGATCGCCGTGGCCCGCCGGCCCGCCGGCGACACCGGGCGGCGGATCGGGGTGCTGATGATCGCCCCCGACGACCCGGGCAACCGGGGCATCCCGCTGATCGGGCAGCTCGTCGGGGCGCTCCCCGCCGAGGTGCTGGACCGGTTCGATCTGGTCGCCTTCGACCACCGGTTCAGCGGCGACAGCCACCCCATCGAGGTGGACTGGACGCCCGAGGAGCGGCTCTGGGTCTTCCACCGGCCGCAGAGCATCACCGAGGAGATCCGGTTCCAGTCCACGGTGGCGGCCAAGGTCGCCGACGTCGCCCTGGACCTGCTGCCCCACGCCAGCACCCGCAACGTGGCCCGGGACATGGACGTCGTCCGGGCCGCCCTCGGCGAGGAGAAGATCTCCTACCTCGGCTGGTCGTACGGGACGTACCTGGGCGCGGTCTACACCCAGCTGTTCGGGGAGCGGACCGACCGGGTGGTGCTGGACAGCGTGCTCAGCCCGGACTGGCCCTGGCGCGGGCTCTTCCTCAACGTCGCGGCCAGCACCGAGGCGGCGGTGAACCGCTGGTGCGGCTGGGCCGCGGCGCGCGACGGCGAGCTGCGCCTGGGCGACACCGCGGCGGCGGTCCGGTCCCGCTACGACGAGCTGCTGGAGCGGGCCGGGCGGGAACCGCTGGCCGTGCCCGGGCTGCCGATGCCGCTGGACCGGTTCGCGCTGGAGTTCTTCACCGTGGTGATGCTGACCGCGGATCGCACGTACCCGCTGCTCGGCTCGGTGCTCAAGGCCGCGGTGCACGGCGAGCCGGTGCCCGGCCCGGCGGTCGGCGAGCTGATGGGGCTGGTCAACCAGCGCCAGGACAGCACCCCCGCCGGGCAGCTCGCCATCCTCTGCGGGGAGGCGAGCTGGCCGCGCGACCTGGACCGGTACGAGGCCGACATGGCGAGCGTGGGCGAGGAGCTGCCGTTCATCGGGCGGACCCTGGCCTCGGTGAAGGCCGGCGCGTTCTGGCCGACCTCCCCCGTGGAACCACTGACCGGGGTCGGGCCCGGGAACGCCGCCCGCTCGATCCTGCTGGTGCAGTCCGAGGCGGACATCTTCACCCGGGCGGTCGGGGCGTGGCGGCTGCGCGAGCTGCTGCCGGAGAACAGCCGGTTGGTGCTCGCCGCCGACACGGCGTGCCACAAGCTCTTCCCGTTCGGCGGGCACCCGGTGGTCAACGAGCTGACCACCCGGTATCTGCTCACGGGCGAGCTGCCGGAGAAGGACGTCACCGTCGAGAACCACCAGGAGTCGGCATGAGCGGCACGATCCTGGTCACCGGGGCCACCGGCCGGGTCGGGTCGGAGCTGGTCCGGCTGCTCGCCGCGGCCGGCGTCCGGCCCCGGGCCCTGGTCCGCGACGTCGAGCGGGCCCGGGAGAAGCTCGGGGACACCGCGGAACTTGTCGCCGGCGACCTGAACCGGCCGGCCGAGCTGGACGCCGCGCTGGCCGGGGTGGACCGGCTCTTCGTGCTCACCGCGACCAGCCGGGGGCAGCTCACCCAGGAGCGCAACGCGATCGACGCGGCGGTCCGGGCCGGGGTGCGGCACGTGGTGAAGCTGTCGGTGCTGGACGCCGGACGGGAGTCACCGCTGCGGCACGGTGTCTGGCAGGGCGACGCGAACGCGCTGCTGGTGGACTCCGCGGTCGACCACACCGTGCTGCAACTGGCGTTCTTCATGCAGAACCTGTTCGGGATGGTGGCCGGGGGCGCGATCCGCAGCTCGGCCGGGGACGGCCGGGTGGCGATGGTCGACGCGCGGGACGTGGCGGCTGCCGCGGCGGCCGTGCTCACCGACTGTCCCGACTGGGCGCGCAACCGGACCCTGGTGCTGTCCGGTCCGGAGGCGCTCTCCTTCGACGACACGGCGAAGGTGCTGGCCGAGGCGACCGGCGTCCCGGTGCGTCACGTGCCGGTGCCGCGCGAGCAGGTGGCCGCCATGCTGCGGCAGTTCGGCGCCGAGGAGTGGTACGCCGAGGACGTGGCGGTCTTCAACGACCTGATCGCGGCCGGCCGGGTCCAGGCGGTCACCGACGCCGTACGGCGGCTGACCGGCGCCGAACCCCGGTCACTGGGCGACTTCGCCCGCGAGTACGCGGCCGTCTTCCAGCGGGCCGCCGCACCGCCGCCGGGCGGGTGGCAGGCCGGCTAGGAGCGAGGCGACCCGGGCGCACGCCGCCCGGGTCGCCTTTTCGCCGCGTCGAGCCGTGGCCATGACGAGGCCCCGCCGGATCGCCGGCGGGGCCCGTCGGTGCGGGAGGTCGGTCAGCCCTTGCCGGCGGTGCCGATCTCCTCGCGGTCCCACATGGACGACCAGCCGCCGGCCGCGCCCGGCTCCCCGGCCAGCAGATCGGGGATCTTCGCGACGTCGAAGACGCCCCAGTGCTCGGCGATCCTGCCGTCGGAGAACCGGAAGGTGTTGGACCCGCCGATCTCGAAGCGGCGACCGGTCGCCGGGATGCCCATGAACGGCCCGGTGTGCTCGAAGTGCAGCAGGATGGCCTGGGCCAGGATGTCGCCCTCGCACACCGACACCAGCACCTCCACCTTGCGGGTGGTGAGCACCTGATTCGCGTGGTCGAACCGGTGCGCCACGCCGTCGCGGCTCGGCGGGTCCCAGGGCGGGGCGAAATGGTCGACGAAACCCGGCGCGAGGACGTGCTGCACGGCGGTGAGGTCGTAGTCGAACAGCACCGCCTTGCGGAAATTCCGCACGGTCTCCTCGAACTCGCGTTTGCGCTGCGCCAGATCCGGGTGGTGTCCGGTCATGTCGGTCTCTCCGTTTCCTCGAAAATTGCCCGGCTGCTCAGGAAAAGGCGTTGGACAGTTCGGACGGCAGCATTCCGATCTGCACCAGGATGCCGAGCGCGTCGGCCACACCCCAGTGGTCGACCACGACGCCGTCGACGATCCGCAGCTGCCCCATCAGGGCGCAGCTCACCGGTCGGCCGGTCGGCGGGATGCCCATGTACGCGCCGGTGTGGGTGGCGTGCACGGTCATCCGGGTCGCCACCAGCTCGCCCTCGGAGACGATGCTGTGCAGCTCCATGCGTAGGTCGGGGAAGGCGTCGAGGAACCGCCGCATCTCGGCCGCCGTGTCCTCGGCGCTGATCGTGCCGGCCCGGCCGTGGTGCACCATCGTCGGGGACCAGAAGGTCATCAGGGCGTTGATGTCGCCGTTGTTCCAGGCGTCGATGAGTTGCCGCACGACCGCCTTGTTGTCAGGTGCTGACACCGCAACCTCCGCATTGATGGGTCGGGCCGCGCGCTCGTCGTACCGGGCCGCCGCGGCACCCGGGATCACCCATCGATCCTCGCCCGCGGGCAGCCGTTTCCCCTTATCCGTTGTTGCTGTCTTCCCGGCCGCGAAAACGGAACAGCAATCGGCGAGAACCGGCCCACCGGCACGTCGCTCTACCGTTTCCGCAGATGAGGCGGAAAGGCGGCGAGATGACGACTCGACGGGCGCTCGTCGTCGGCGGCGGGCCGGCCGGCCTGGCCACCGCGTTGGCCCTGCGGGACGCGGGCTGGGACGCGGTGGTCTTCGAACGCTCGGCGGACGAGGGGCCGGCCGGCGTGGCCCTCACCCTCTGGCCGAACGCGCTGTCCGCGCTCGCCGCCGTGGGCGCCGACAAGCCGGTCCGGGCGGCCGGCTGCCCGGCCGACGGCAACCAGATCCGCGCCGCCGACGGGCGGATCCTCGACGACGTGCCGGGGCCGGTGATGGCGGAACGCTTCGGCGGCCGCGGGCTGGCGCTGCTTCGCGCCGACCTGGTGGAGGCGCTGCGCGCCCAGCTCTCCCCCGGGATGCTGCGCACCGGCGCCCGCTGCGTCGGGTGGACCGAGGCGGACGGCCGGGTGCGTGCCACCTTCGCCGACGGCGGCACCGAGGAGGGCGACCTCCTGGTCGGCGCGGACGGGCTCCGGTCGGCGATCCGCCGGCAGCTCCTCGGCGGCGGCGCGGACCCGCTGCGCTACGCCGGCTATCCGGTCTGGCGCGGCATCGCCCGGTACGACCTGGGCGCCGCGCCGGGCCTGCTCACCATGGGGCGGGCCGCCCAGTTCGGGCTCTTCCCGTTGCCGGAGGGTCGGGCGTACTGGTTCGCCACCCTGCCGCTGCGCCGGGGGTGGGGCGCGGAGCTGCCGCGCCGGGTCTGGTCGGCCCGGTTCGACGGCTGGCACGCGCCGATCCCGCAGGTGCTGGCCGCCACTCCGGACGAGGACATCCTGGTCACCGACATCTACGACCGGCCGCCGGTGCCCCGGTGGAGCGCCGGCCGGGTGGTCCTGGTCGGCGACGCCGCCCACCCCAGCACCCCGAACCTGGGCCAGGGCACCTGCCAGGCGCTGGAGGACGCCGTGGTGCTCGGCCGCTGCCTGCGCGACCACGACGTGGCCCGGGCGCTGCCGCGCTACGAGGCGGCACGCCGACGCCGGGCGGACGGCCTGACCCGCCAGGCCCGGATGCTCGGCCGGGCCGGGCAGTGGAGCAACCCGGTGGCCTGCTGGTTCCGGGAGCAGATGATCCGCCGGGCCCCGGCCGGCCCTCGGCTGCGGCAGATGGCGGAGATGTTCGCCTTCGAGTGAGGAGTGACCATGTCGCTGCGGATGTTCCTGCGGGTGCTGGCCATCGTCGCCGTGGCGTCCGGGGAGGCGCTGCGGACCCTGCCGGCGTCCCTCGTGCTCCGGGTGACCCGGGGGCCCGCGGCGGCGGCCGATCGCCGGTACCGGGGCATGGTGCGGGCGCTGCACCGGCTCGGCCCGACCTTCGTCAAGTTCGGGCAGATCGCCGGCACCCGCCGGGACGCGCTGCCGCCCGCGCTCTGTGCCCGGCTCGGCACCCTCTTCGACGAGGTGCCGCCGATGTCCGCCGCGGCGGCCGGCGAGGCGCTGCGCCGTGCCCGGGCGGAACAGCCCCGGCTGGTGCTGCGTTCGGTGGACGCGGAGCCGCTGGCCAGCGGCAGCATCGCCTCGGTCTACCGGGCGGTGCTGGACGACGGCACCGTGGTGGCGCTGAAGCTGAAGCGGCCCGGCATCGACGACCGGATGCGGGCCGACCTGCGGCTGATCGAGCTGATGGCGCGGCTGGCCGCGCGGGCGCCGAAGATGAAGGGCATGCCCATCGCCGACCTGGTCGGCTACCTCAGCGCGGCGATCCTCGGCCAGCTCGACTTCCGCCGGGAGGCGGAGAACAGCGAGCGGCTCCGCGCCGAGCTGGCGGAGCTGCCGGAGGTCCGGGTGCCCCGGCTGCACCGGGACCGGTCGGCGTCGAACTGCCTGGTGTTCGAGTACGTGCCCGACCTGGACGGGCGTACCGTCGAGCGGCTCGACCCGCGGGTCCGGGCACACCTCGCCGAGGTGGTGCTGGCCGCCGTGCACCGGCTCTTCTTCGGCGCCGGCTTCGTCCACTGCGACCTGCACCCGGGCAACCTCTACCTGACCCGGGACGAGCGGGTGGTCGTCCTCGACGCCGGCTACTGCGTCCAGCTGCCCGACGACGTGCGGGCGGCGATCGGCGAGTTCTTCGCCCGGCTGGGGGCCGGTGACGGCCGGCGGTGCGGGGAGATCGTGCTGGCCAGCGCGGTGAATGCCGGCGCCGGCCTGGACCGGGACGGCTTCGTCCGGGACGTGGCGGAGCTGGTGGCCCGGACCGCCGGCCCGGACCACGAGTTCGACATGTCGGTCTTCGGCAACGGCGTGTACGACCTCCAGCAGCGGTACGGCATCTACGCCGCCTCCGACTTCGCCTTCCCGCTGATGTCCCTGCTGGTCGTGGAGGGCACGGTGCGCGCGATCAGCCCCGACGTCGACTTCCAGCGGGTCGGCGGGCCGGCGCCCACCCCGCGCGCCTGAACCGACCCCGCACCGCAGGCGGTGACCTCCCGACCAGGGGAGGTCACCGCGGACGGGCTCACGACCGGGCGGCGAGGGGGAGCACCGGCAGGCCGGTGAGGATCGGCGGGTCGGTGGGGCGGGCCGGAGCGAGCCGTACGGCCAGCGGGCCGGTGGTCCGGCCCGGGCAGACCACCACGGGCCCGTCGGCCACGCCGACCCAGACGTCCGGGTCGCGGACGCCGGCCAGCACCTCGCCGACGGTGACCGCCTCCGGGTGGGCGCAGGCGAGCAGGTGCCAGGTGCCCTCGGGCGCGCCGGTCACGGTGAACGGGCCGTCGCCGGTGACGCTGGTGCAGGCGACGGGGAGCCCCTGGGCCAGCGGGGTGGGGTAGAGCCCCAGCAGCACCAGCCGGGCGTCCTCGGCGGGGGTCTGCACGGTGCCGGTGACCACGCCCCCGGGCAGTTCGTCCTCCTCCGCCGGCTCGGCGTCCGCGCCGACCACGTGCTCCAGCGGCCGGTCCCCGTGCGCGGCGTCCAGCCGGCGCAGCCGGCCCGGCCCGACCCCGACCTGCTCGGTGAACTGGGTGGTGAAGGTGCCCAGGCTGCTGTAGCCGACCGTGGTGCAGATGTCGGTGACGTTCATCCGGCTGGAGACCACCAGCCGGCGCGCCTCGGCCATCCGCAGCGCGGACAGGAACCGCCCCGGCGGGGTGCCGGTGACCAGCCGGAACACCCGGCTGAAGTGGAACGGGCTGAGGTACGCCACCTGGGCCAGCCGGGACAGGGTCCACGGTTCGTCGAGCCGGTCCCGCATCGCCCGGATCACCCGGGAGACCGCGTCCCGGTGCTGCTGGAGGACGGTCGACCGGCCGCGCCGGTGCGCCGGCTCGGTGCGGTCGCCCCGGACCGCGGCGCGGTCGTGGGCCATGGCCGTCACGGCAGCTCCTGCCGGGTCCGGGCGCACTCCTCGGCCAGCGCGAGCGCGGCCGTCCAGGTGGCGGCGAACCGGTGCCGCAGTGTTCGTTCCTGGAGGTCGCTGAGGCCGAGCCGGTGCCAGCCCTGGTGCGAGACGGAGAGCGTGCGGCCCCGCTCGCCCGGCTCGGTCCGGACCTGGCAGGCGGTGGCCGTGCGCGCCCCGGGGATCTCGACCGCGAAGTCGAGCGTCCGCTCCCGGTCGAGCTGCCAGTCGCGCAGGGTGAACCGGCGCGGACCCTCCTCGTCGACCACGAAGAACCAGCCGGGGCCGCCGCCGTCGGTGGCGATGGGGAGCCAGTCCACCACCGTCTCCTCGCGCAGCGGGTGCCACGAGCCGTTCGGCAGCACCACGCTGCCGTCGATCTCCTGCCGCCAGTCGTAGCGGGAGGGCTTGCCGGTCTCCAGGTAGCGGGCCAGCCGGCCGACGAAGTCGAGCCACCCGGCCTTGAGTTGGGCCACCTCCGACCCGGGTCGGCCGGGGCAGCTGTCGTCCACGGTCAGCGTGGTGGCCTCCGCCCCGCCGGTCAGCGTCCACCCGACCTGGCACTCCGGGCCGACGCCGAGGAAGCTCCAGCGGAACAGCAGGCGGTCGCGCGGCTCGACGTGGTCGACCTCGATGTCGAAGAAGTCGCCGTCGCCGAAGTCCACCCGGGTGCTCGCACCGGTCGCCATGGGCGCGGACAGGTGGCCGAACCACTGGGCGACCCGGCGCGGGTCGGTGACCGCCTCCCACACCTCGCCGATCGGGGCCGGCACGCTGACCATCACGCGTACCCAGTCGTCGGGCAGTTTCAGATATCCGTCGGGCATCGTTCTCACCTCTCTCAGCAGCGGGCGGACCGGATGTCTCAGGTGGCGGCGGGCAGCAGCCGGTAGCGGGAGGTGCGCAGCGCCGGCCCGTCCGGGTCGGCCCCGGAGCGGACCACGCAGTCCACCCCGTCGCCGGTGACGGTGGCCCGGACCAGCAACGGGGCGCCGGGACCGGCCGTACCGTCCGGGGTCAGCGCGGCGCCGCCGGCCGCCGCCTCGGCCACCGCGCGCATCGCCCCGTCGAGGTCGCCGCCGGCCGGTACGACCAGGGCGGCGTCCACTCCGGGTACGCCCTCCGGCCGCCCGGACCAGGCGCCCTGCGTGCCGGGGCGCTCGCCGCAGACGAGCAGCGAGTCGGGCAGGTCCTCGTCGGGCGGGGCGTCGACAAGCGCGGCGAGCAGCCGGGTGGCCGTGGCGACCCCGGTGGCCACCGGCACCGGCACCATGCCGAGCTGCCGGGCGGCGACCCGGGCCACCTGCCGCGCCATCCCGGCACCGGACCAGAGCGACCACTCGGCGGTGCAGCAGCGGACCGCGGGGTGGGTGGCGGCGTACCGGGCGGTGGCCCGGCGCAGCAGTTCGTTGGCGAGGGCGTAGCCGGCGAGCCCCGGGTGCGCCCCGTGCGCGGTGAGCGAGCCGAAGGTGAGCACCGCCCGCAGCCGCTTGGGGCGGACCGCCGCGAGCACCGTCTCCAGGGTGGCGACCTTCGCGGCGACCAGGGCGTCGACGTCGGCGGGGCCGAGCCGTACGCCGGTGCCGCCGGCGATCCGGCCGGCGCAGTGCACGATCGCGGTGGGCCGCAGGCCCGCCAGGGTGGCGCGGGCCGCCGCCGGGTCGGTGAGGTCCACGGTGAGCGGTCGGGCCCGCGGGCAGCGCCGGCGCAGCACGGCGAGCATCCGCCGGACGTCGGGCGGCGCGTCGTCCGGCGTACGCACGTCGAGCAGGACCGGGACGGCGCCGGCGGCGGCCAGGGCGACGGCGAGGCGGCTGCCGAGCCCGCCGAGCCCGCCGGTGACCAGGACGGTGGCCCCGGCGAAGCGCGGCGCCCGGCCGGGCAGCGGGGCGGCCCGCCAGCCGAGGGTGTGCACGGTGCCGTCGGCGGCCACGGCGAGCTCGTCGCCGGTGGCCGGCGCGGCGAGCAGCCCCGTGGCCCGGCGCAGCGCCGCCGGGGTGGGCTCGCCGAGCGCGACCGTGCCGACCGGGCGGCCGTCCCCGGCGGCGAGCCCGCGCAGCAGGCTGCCGCCGCCGGCGCCGCCGTGGACCAGGGTGAGCTGCCGTCCG
>NZ_JBSSLX010000062.1:0-28885 GCF_053890995.1 Micromonospora sp. I033
AACGCCCGGCGGACACGCGCGAGAGTTGACCAAGAGGTTTGCGTCGGAATTCCGGCCGGAGTTGACGCAAACCTCTTGATCAACCTGGTGGGCCGGCCTGGCGCTCGTTCAGGCCGGTCGCACCGGTTCTTGATCATGGGGTTGGCGGCGACAAAAGGGACAGGAAGTGCCGCCAACCTCATGATCAACAGCGGAAGGGCCCGGGAGGGTCAGAGACGGTCGTTGCGGAGGACCAGGATGGCTATGTCGTCGCGGGGTGGTTCGACCGAGAAGGCGATGGCGGTGGCGCGGAGGCGGGCGGCGATCACGTCCGCCGAGTAGCCGGCCAGGGGGGCCGCCGACTCGCGCAGGCGGTCGGTACCGAACAGTTCCCGGCCGCGGCGCCGCTCGGTGACCCCGTCGGTGTAGAAGATCAGCGCGTCGCCCGGCTTGAGCGCGATCTCGGCGGTCGGGGTGGCGATCGAGTCGAGCAGGCCGAGCGCGGTGCCGCCGGTGCCGACGAAGCCGGCACCGCCGCCGCCGTGCAGCAGCACGGGCCGGTCGTGCCCGGCCAGGTGCAGGGAGACGTCGAGCTGGTCGCCGTCGCCCGGCCCGACGGCCGCCAGCGCCAGCGTGCAGTAGCGGCCGCCACCCCGTTCGACAAGCGTCTCGTTGAGCCGGCCGAGCACCTCCGGCAGTGGCTTGCCGTCGCCCACCAGCACCCGGATGACATCGCGGACCAGGCCGGTCACCGCCGCCGCCTGGACGCCCTTGCCGGAGACGTCGCCGATGACCACCAGCCACCGGCCGTCCGGCAGCGGCACGACGTCGTAGAAGTCGCCGCCGACGTCGGCGTCGTCGCCGGTCGGGACGTACTCGGCGGCGAAGCCGATGCCCTCGACCACCGGGAGCACCGGGGGCAGCAGCGACTGCTGGAGGGTCTGCGCGACCCGCCGGCGCTCGGCGTGGATCCGGGCGTTCTCGATGGCCAGCGCGGCCCGCCGGGCCACGTCCTCCAGCACCGACACCTCGTCGGGGTCGTGCCGGTGCCGCTGGTGGCGGCCCACGGCGAGGGTGCCGAGCCGCTGCCCGCGGGCGATCAGGGGTACGGCGAAGCCCTCCATGGGCCCGCTCAGCGGCACCTGCGCCGCGCTCCGGGACGCCTCCCGCAGCCGGGCCTGGATCGAGTCCGGGCCGGTCTCCTGGAGCACCCGGTGCAGCTGCGGCAGCACCGCCTCGTCGGCGTGGCTGGCCGCGGCGAGCCGCAGCCGCCCCCACTCGTCCGTGGTGTGCACGGCGCACCACTGGCCCAGCCGGGGCACCACGAGCTGCGGGACGAGGGCCATGGTCAGCTCGACGTCCAGCGACTGGGCGAGCAGTTCGCTCGCCTCGGCGAGGAAGGTCAGCCAGGCGGAGCGGCGTACGTCGGCCCGGCGCAGCCGGTCGTTCTCCAGGTGCAGGGAGAGCCGCTCGGCGGCCAGCACCGCCAGCGGCCGGGCGTACGCCGAGGGCGCCGCGTCCAGCTCCAGCTCGCCGGCGTACGGGCGGTGCACGGCGAGCGGGACGCGGAGCAGCTCGTTGCCCTCCCGGGGCTGCCGGCCGTAGCGGGCGAGCACCTGGCTGCCCTGCCCGTCCCCGCGGTCCAGGCGCACCACGCCGCCGGCCGCGCCGACCATCTCGGCGACCCGCGTCAGCAGCCCGGCGGCGAACTCGGGCAGCGGGTCGTCCGCGTACGGGTCGGGGGTGGTCTGCATGAGCTCGCTCATCGCGGCGGCGCTCGGGGTGCCCCCGTCCGTGCCGGTCGGGGCGGCCAGCGCCGCGCGGGTCTCGGCCGCGCCGGCAGCCGGGATGGCCGCCCCCGGGCCGGACCGGTCGAGCCGGAACCAGACGCCCTTCCCGGTCGGGAGGTAGGTGGTGCCCCACCGGCTGGCGAAGTGGTCGACCAGCAGCAGGCCGCGCCCGCGCTCGGCCACCTCGGTGATGTCGGAGGTGGTGTTCCGGACGCCGACGAGAAGCTCGTCGACGGGGCCGGCGGCGAAGTCGGTCACCGTGACGGTGAGCCCCGCCGGGTCGGCTTCGACCTCGATGTCCAGTTCGGTGCGGGCATGCTCGACCGCGTTGGTGGTGAGTTCGGTGGTGAGCAGCAGCGCCTCGTTGAGCAGCTCGTGCAGCTCCGCCTCGGCCAGCACGGACCGCACCAGCGCCCGGGCCGCCGCGGGGGTGCGCCGGTCGGCGGGGAGGCGGACCCGCCGGACGTGCTCGTCCGAGCCGCCGTTCATCGCCGGCCCCGCCTCCGCTGACACCTTCGTATCCTCCACCGCCGTCACCCCGGGTGCCAAGCCGCTCCGCCGAACCGGCCGGCGGGGGACAGATCGGGCGTGGCGTCCGCTCGGCATCGATGGCCTCGACGTGACACGCGGCAGAATGGTGGGATGGCCGCGTGTCGGCACGAGCCTGATGGCCCCCGAGCTGAGCGAGGAACTGAATGACCACGGCGAAACAAGCGGTAGCCGGGGACGACCACGAGGTGCTCCTCGGTGAGCTGGTCGAGGCGCTGCGGCGGGTGCGTCGCGGCGACCTCCGGGTCCGCCTGCCCCGACGGGCCGGCCTGGCCGGCGAGGTGGCGGACACCTTCAACGACGTGGTGTCGCTCCAGGAGCGGCAGCACCTCGACCTGCGCCGGATCAGCCGGGTCGTCGGCCGTGACGGCCGGCTGACCGAGCGCCTCGACGACGAGGGCCTGGACGGCTCCTGGGCGGAGGGGCAGCGGGCGGTCAACTCGCTGATCGACGACCTGGGCCGCCCGACCACCGAGATCGCCCGGGTGATCGTGGCGGTGGCCGACGGCGACCTGTCCCAGCACATGGCGCTGGAGATCGACGGCCGGCCGCTGCGCGGTGAGTACCTGCGCATCGGCCGGACCGTGAACACGATGGTGGACCAGCTCTCGTCGTTCGCCGACGAGGTGACCCGGGTGGCCCGGGAGGTGGGCACCGAGGGCAAGCTGGGCGGCCAGGCCGACGTCCGTGGCGTCGCCGGCACCTGGAAGGACCTCACCGACTCGGTGAACACCATGGCGTCGAACCTCACCGGCCAGGTGCGCTCGATCTCACAGGTGGCGACCGCGGTGGCGAAGGGCGACCTGTCGCAGAAGATCACGGTCGGCGCCCGCGGCGAGGTGGCCGAGCTGGCCGACACGATGAACTCGCTCACCGACACGCTGCGGCTCTTCGCCGAGCAGGTGACCCGGGTGGCCCGCGAGGTGGGCACCGACGGGAAGCTCGGCGGCCAGGCCGAGGTGCCGAACGTGGCCGGCACCTGGAAGGACCTGACCGACAGCGTCAACTCGATGGCGTCGAACCTGACCAGCCAGGTCCGCAACATCGCCCAGGTCTCGACCGCGGTGGCCCGCGGCGACCTGTCCCAGAAGATCACCGTGGCGGCGCAGGGCGAGATCCTGGAGCTGAAGGACACCGTGAACACGATGGTGGACCAGCTCTCGTCGTTCGCGGACGAGGTGACCCGGGTGGCCCGCGAGGTGGGCATCGAGGGCAAGCTGGGCGGTCAGGCCCAGGTGCGCGGGGTCTCCGGCACCTGGCGCGACCTCACCGAGAACGTCAACCAGCTGGCCGGCAACCTGACCAGCCAGGTCCGGAACATCTCGCAGGTCTCCACGGCGGTGGCCAAGGGTGACCTGTCGCAGAAGATCACGGTGGACGCGCAGGGCGAGATCCTGGAGCTGAAGAACACCGTGAACACCATGGTCGACCAGCTCTCCTCGTTCGCCGACGAGGTGACCCGGGTGGCCCGCGAGGTGGGCACCGAGGGCAAGCTGGGCGGTCAGGCTCAGGTGAAGGGCGTGTCCGGCACCTGGCGGGACCTGACCGACAACGTGAACTCGATGGCGTCGAACCTGACCAGTCAGGTGCGGAACATCGCCTCGGTCACCACCGCGGTCGCCAAGGGCGACCTGGGCCAGAAGATCACCGTGGATGCCCGGGGCGAGATCCTGGAGCTGAAGTCGACGGTCAACACGATGGTCGACCAGCTCTCGTCGTTCGCCGACGAGGTGACCCGGGTGGCCCGCGAGGTGGGCACCGAGGGCAAGCTGGGCGGTCAGGCCCAGGTACGCGGCGTCGCCGGCACCTGGCGCGACCTGACCGACAACGTGAACTCGATGGCGTCGAACCTGACCGCCCAGGTGCGGAACATCGCCCAGGTGTCGACGGCGGTGGCCAAGGGTGACCTGTCGCAGAAGATCACGGTGGACGCGCAGGGCGAGATCCTGGAGCTGAAGTCGACGGTCAACACGATGGTCGACCAGCTCTCGTCGTTCGCCGACGAGGTGACCCGGGTGGCCCGTGAGGTGGGCACCGAGGGCAAGCTGGGCGGTCAGGCCCAGGTGAAGGGCGTCTCCGGCACCTGGCGGGACCTGACCGACAACGTGAACTCGATGGCGTCGAACCTGACCAGCCAGGTGCGGAACATCGCCTCGGTCACCACCGCCGTCGCCAAGGGTGACCTGTCGCAGAAGATCACGGTGGACGCGCAGGGCGAGATCCTGGAGCTGAAGTCGACGGTCAACACGATGGTCGACCAGCTCTCCTCGTTCGCCGACGAGGTGACCCGGGTGGCCCGCGAGGTCGGCATCGAGGGCAAGCTGGGCGGCCAGGCCCAGGTGAAGGGCGTGTCCGGCACCTGGCGCGACCTCACCGAGAACGTCAACCAGCTCGCGTCCACCCTGACCACGCAGCTCCGGGCGATCTCCCAGGTCTCCACCTCGGTGACCCGCGGCGACCTGACCCAGCGGATCAGCGTCAAGGCGCAGGGCGAGGTCGCCGAGCTGAAGGACAACATCAACCAGATGATCGTCACCCTCCGGGAGACGACCAAGAAGAACGCCGAGCAGGGCTGGCTCGACTCGAACCTGGCCCGGATCGGCGGCCTGCTCCAGGGCCAGCGGGATCTCGGCGAGGTCTGCCGCATGATCATGATGGAGGTGACCCCGCTGGTCGACGCGCAGCTCGGCGCGTTCTTCCTGGCGGACAGCTCCGAGGGCAGCATGCGGCTGCGGCTCACCGCCTCCTACGGCTACGTCGCCCGGGGGCACGACGTGACCTTCGGGCCCGGCGAGGGGCTGGTCGGGCAGGCCGCCCTGTCCCGGCGGACCATCCGGGTCAACACCCAGCCCGACGGGCGCCTGGTGCTCCGGTCCGGTCTGGCCGAGACGCCCCCGGCCGACCTGGTGGTGCTGCCGGTCCTCTTCGAGGGCGAGCTGCTCGGCGTGATCGAGTTCGCCGGCGTGACCACCTTCTCCGAGCTGCACCTGGCGTTCCTGGAGCGGCTGGTGCTCACCATCGGCGTCGCCGTCAACACCATCCAGGCCAACCGGCGTACGGAGGAACTGCTCGCGCAGTCGCAGCGGCTGGCGCACGAGATGCAGGAGCAGTCGGCGGAACTCCAGCGCACCAACGCCGAGCTGGAGGACAAGGCGAAGCTGCTCTCCGAGCAGAAGACCAACATCGAGACGCAGAACCGGGAGATCGAACTGGCCCGGCTCGGCCTGGAGGAGAAGGCGCAGCAGCTCACCCGGGCGTCGGCGTACAAGTCGGAGTTCCTGGCCAACATGAGCCACGAGCTGCGTACGCCGCTGAACTCGTTGCTCCTGCTGGCCCGGCTGCTCGCCGAGAACCCGGAGCAGAACCTGAGCCCGAAGCAGATCGAGTTCGCGCGGACCATCCACAGCGCGGGGTCGGACCTGCTCTCCCTGATCGACGACATCCTCGACCTGTCCAAGATCGAGGCGGGCCGGATGGACGTGGAGCCGACCGAGATCCACTTCTCCGAGATCCGCGGCTACGTCGAGCAGGCGTTCGCGCCGCAGGCCGAGGAGAAGGGCCTCGACTTCCAGGTCCGGATCAGCAAGGAGCTGCCGCCGGCGCTGGTCACCGACGCCCAGCGGTTGCAGCAGATCCTGCGCAACCTGCTCTCCAACGCGGTGAAGTTCACCGACAACGGCGCGGTGACCCTGCGGATCGCGCCGGCCGCCGAGAACGCGGTCTTCGACGTGCCGGCGCTGACCAATGCCCGGCAGGTCATCGCGTTCACCGTGATCGACACCGGCATCGGCATCTCGGACGACAAGCTCTCGCTGATCTTCGAAGCGTTCCAGCAGGCCGACGGCACCACCAGCCGGCGCTACGGCGGCACGGGCCTGGGCCTGTCCATCAGCCGGGACCTGGCCCGCCTGCTCGGCGGAACGATCACGGTGTCCTCGGCGCCCGGGCAGGGGTCGACGTTCACCCTCTTCGTACCCGATGTGCTGGCACCGGACGCGGTGGTGGCGCCGGCGCCGCCCTCGCCGCAGCGCGCGGGCCTGCCGTCGTCCCTGCTCATGCCCATGGAGCTGCCGCAGCCGCAGGAGACGCCGGCGACCCGCCGGCTGGAGGGCGTGACCGTTCTGATCATCGACGACGACGTCCGGAACGTGTTCGCGCTGACCTCTGCGTTGGAACTTCACGGGATGACCGTGTTGTACTCGGACAACGGGGCGGACGGCGTCCGCCAGCTGGCCGAGCATCCGGAGGTGGACATCGTGTTGATGGACGCGATGATGCCGGACCAGGACGGCTACGAGACGACGGCGCAGATCCGGCGCAACCACCGCTTCGCGGACCTGCCGATCGTGTTCCTGACCGCGAAGGCGATGCCCGGTGACCGGGAGTCGGCGATCGCGGCCGGGGGTAGCGACTACATCACCAAGCCGGTGGACCTGGACGAGCTCATCGAGCTGATGGCGTCCTGGATCGGCCGGAGCCGAGGCGAGGAGAATCCGTGACCCAGATGGCCAAGGCGCTGCTGGTGGACGACCGGCGGGAGAACCTGATGGCCCTGGAGGCGATCCTCCAGGGGCTTCCGGTGCAGTCGGTCGCCGTGGAGAGCGGCGAGGCGGCGCTCAAGCAGCTCCTGGTGGACGACTTCGCGGTGATCCTGCTGGACGCCCAGATGCCGGACATGGACGGCTTCGAGACCGCCACCCACATCAAGCGGCGGGAGCGGACCCGGCACGTGCCGATCATCTTCCTGACCGCGGCGGACAAGGACGCCCAGCTCGCCCTGCGGGGCTACGCGGTCGGCGCGGTCGACTACCTGACCAAGCCCTTCGACCCCTGGGTGCTGCGGGCCAAGGTGTCGGTCTTCGTCGAGCTGTGGGTCAAGACCCGGCAGCTCGCCGCCCAGTCGGATCTGGTCCGGGAACGCGACGCCCAGTGGCGGGTGCTCACCGACGCCGTGGACGAGGCGACCGCGCTGCTGCGCGCCGACGACGACGCGGAGTCCCGGGAGCGCGCGGTGGACCTGCTGGAGCAGGCCCGCTGGGGCAACACGGCCTGAGCGCTCAGGCGTCGGCCCGGTCGCCGTGCCCGGTCGCGGCGCGCCGGGCCCGCCACCGTTCGCCGAGGGCGTCGATCTCCTCCTGTACGAAAAGGAAGAAGTCCCGCATCTCGGCCACCCGCTCGCCCGCCGGGGTGTTCCGCCCGTGCAGCGCGTCCACCCCGCCGCTGGCGATGTCGATGAAGTTCTTGTAGAGGCCGGTCTTGGTGATGGTGGCCTCGTACCAGGGGTTGGCCGGCATCCGGTAGCGGTCCCGCCGGGAGCCCTTGACCGGCTCGCGGACCAGCATGGCGAACTGGGTGAGGTAGCGCACCGCGCCGGACACGGCCGCCGCGCTGACCCCCAGCCGTTCGCCGATCTCGGCGGCGGTCAGCGGCTCGTCCGCGCTCATCACGGTGAACAGCACCCGGCCGGCCATCCGGGGGAAGCCGACGTCCGCGAAGGCCATCGCCATCCGTTCGACGAAGAGGTGGACCTCTTCCTCGTCCCGGTGGGGCGGCTCTGTCATCGGTGTCGTCTCGCTCATCACACCTGATCGTCTCTCAGATCTCACTGTCTTCACAAGTTTGTGAAACGAGCGTAGCTTCCGAAGTATGGAAACTCCCATTGCGGTGTCCGGCCTGGTGAAGACCTTCGGCCGGACCCGAGCGCTCGACGGACTCGACCTGACCGTCCGCGCCGGCGAGGTACACGGCTTCCTGGGCCCCAACGGCGCCGGCAAGTCGACCACCATCCGGGTGCTGCTCGGTCTGCTGCGGGCGGACGCGGGGGCCGTCCGGCTGCTCGGCGGCGATCCCTGGCGGGACGCCGTGGCCCTGCACCGCCGGCTCGCGTACGTGCCCGGCGACGTCACCCTGTGGCCCAACCTGAGCGGCGGTGAGGTGATCGACCTGCTCGGCCGGCTGCGCGGCGGGCTCGACCCGAAGCGCCGGGCCGAGCTGCTGGAGTCCTTCGAGCTGGACCCGCGCAAGAAGGGCCGGGCCTACTCGAAGGGCAACCGGCAGAAGGTCGGCCTCGTGGCCGCGCTCGCCTCCGACGTCGAGCTGCTCATCCTCGACGAGCCGACCTCCGGGCTCGACCCGCTCATGGAGGAGGTCTTCCAGCACTGGGTACGCCGGGCCAAGCAGGACGGCCGCACCGTGCTGCTCTCCAGCCACATCCTGGCCGAGGTCGAGGCGCTCTGCGACCGGCTCACGATCATCCGGAACGGCCGGGCCGTCGAGTCCGGCACCCTCACCGAGCTGCGCCACCTGCACCGCACCTCGATCGACGCCGAGGTTGCCGCCCCGCTCAACGGGCTGGCCGACCTGCCCGGCGTGCACGACCTGCGGGTGGACGGCAACCGGGTGCGCTTCGACGTGGATTCCGCCGCGCTGGACTCCGCCCTGCGTCGCCTCACCGAGCTGGGAGTGCGCAGCCTGGTCAGCACGCCCCCGACGCTGGAGGAGCTGTTCCTGCGGCACTACGAGGCGGTCCCCGAGGAGCTGACCCGATGAGCACCCTCGCCGGCACGCGCCATCTGGCCCGGCTCATCCTGCGCCGCGACCGGGTCCTGCTCCCGCTCTGGGTGCTGGTCCTCGCCGTGCTCCCGATGACGTACGCGACCAGCTTCTTCGAGCTGTTCCCCACCGACGCCGAGCGGGCCGCGTACGCCGCCGGCACCGCCCGCAACCCCTCGATCGTCGCGCTGCTCGGCCCGGTCTACGGGGAGAGCGTCGGCGCGCTGACCGCCCAGCGCGGCGGCTTCCTGCTGGTCATCGTGGCGCTGGCCAGCCTGCTCACGGTCATCCGGCACACCCGCGTCGAGGAGGAGGCCGGCCGGCGGGAACTGCTCGGCGGCGGAGTGCTCGGGCGGCACGCTGGACTGACCGCCGCGCTGCTCGTCACGTACGCGGCCGACCTGGTGCTCGGCCTGCTCACCGCGGCCGGGCTGGCCTCCACCGGGCTGCCGGCGGCCGGCTCGTACGCGTACGGCCTCGGCACCGCGCTGACCGGGGTGGTCTTCGCCACCCTCGGCGGCCTGGCCGCCCAGCTCACCGAGACGGCGGGCGGCGCCCGGGGCATCGGGATCGCCGTTCTCGGTGCCTCGTTCGCGCTGCGGATGGTCGGGGACACGGCCAGCAACGACTGGCCGAGCTGGCTGTCCCCGCTGGGCTGGGCCCCCCGGATCCGGCCGTTCGAGGGCGAGCGGTGGTGGGTGCTGGCCCTGCCCCTGGTGGCGTCGGCGCTGCTCGCCGCGGTCGCGTACCCGGTCTCGGTGCGCCGCGACCTGGGCGCGGGAGTGCTGCCGCCCCGGCTCGGGCCGGCCACCGCCGGCCCGAGGCTCGCCGGCCCGTTCGGGCTGGCCTGGCGGCTGCACCGGGGGCAGATCCTCTGGTGGTCGGTCGGCTTCGGCCTGCTCGGGCTGATCCTCGGCGGCGCCGCGGAGGCGGCCGGCCGCTCGGTCGAGGGGAACCCCCAGCTGGAACAGATCATGTCCCGGATCGGCGGGGCCTCCGGACTGGCCGACGCCTACCTGGGCGCCACGCTCAGCCTGGCCGGGCTGGCCGCGGCCGGCTACGGCATCCAGGCCGCGCTGCGGATGCGCGCCGAGGAGACCGCCGGGCACGCCGAACCGGTGCTCGCCACCGGCACGCACCGTTCCACCTGGCTGCTGTCGCACGTGGTGTTCGCGCTGGTCGGCCCGGTGGTGGTGCTCGCCGTGACCGGCCTGGCCACCGGCCTGACCTACGGGCTGAGCGTGCAGGACGTGCCCCGGGAGCTGCCCCGGATGCTCGGCGCCGGGCTGGCGCAGGCGCCCGCCGCCTGGGTGCTGGCCGGGCTCGCCGTGCTGCTCTACGGCCTGCTGCCCCGGCTCGCCCCGGTGGCCTGGGCGGTGCTGGCGGTCTGCGTGCTGCTCGGCCAGCTCGGCGCGGTGCTCGAACTCGACCAGTGGCTGCTGGACCTCTCCCCGTTCACGCACACCCCCCAGGTCCTCCGCGAAACCTGGAGCGCAACCCCCCTCTGGGCTCTCACCATCGTGGCGCTGGCCCTGGCAACAACCGGCCTGACGGCCTTCCGCCGCCGCGACGTCCCCGTCATCTGACCCCTCGACCCAGTTGATCAAGAGGTTTGCGTCAGAAATCCGGCTTCAGCAGATGCAAACCTCTTGATCAACGCGAAAGGGTGGCGCGTCAGGGGGCTGTTTCGTTGCGGATCATCAGGGCCGAGCGGAGGCCTGTGATGTCCAGGACGCGGAGGAGGAAGTCGCCGACGTTGCTCAGGACCAGCAGGCTCTGGGCGTGGCTGGCCTTGCGGCTGAGCACCACGAGGGTGCCGAGACCCTGCGAGTCGCAGAAGGTGACCCCGCCCAGGTCGAGCACGATGCGCGGCGGGGGATCGGCCAGCACCTCGTTGACGACTGTCGACAGCTGGGCGGCCGTGAGCATGTCGATCTCACCGGCGAGGCGAAGCACCGCTTCGTCACCCGTCCGGTGTAGCGTGATGGACAGTTCGGCACGATCCACCCGGTCAGCCTATCGCGATCTCGACGAACGGGCCCGTCGAGCGGCCCGCCCGTCGCTCGCCCGCGCCGAACGGACGAGGCGTGAGCCGGGTAACCCCCGAAGCGGGGTGCCTGCCGATCTGCGGCCCGGCGCTGACACAATGGGCGGCATCGTGAGCGATACCTTTTCCGCCGGATCCGGCCGCTACCCGGCCGACGCACCGGCCTCCGAGGCCCTGTTCGACCGCGCCAAGGCCATCGTGCCCGGCGGGGTCAACTCCCCCGTGCGCGCGTTCCGTGCCGTCGGCGGCACCCCGCGCTTCATGGTCCGGGGGGAGGGTCCCTGGCTCTTCGACGCCGACGGTCGCCGCTACGTCGACCTGGTCTGTTCCTGGGGCCCGCTGATCCTCGGTCACGCCCACCCGGCGGTGGTCGAGGCGCTGCGCGAGGCCGCCGCGCTCGGCACCAGCTTCGGCACCCCGACCCCGGGCGAGGTCGACCTGGCCGCGGAGATCGTCGCGCGTACGCCGGTGGAGCAGGTTCGCCTGGTCAACTCGGGCACCGAGGCGACCATGTCGGCGATCCGGCTGGCCCGCGGTTTCACCGGCCGCGCCAAGATCATCAAGTTCTCCGGCTGCTACCACGGCCACTCCGACGCGCTGCTGGCCGCCGCCGGTTCCGGCGTGGCCACCCTCGGCCTGCCCGACTCGCCCGGTGTGACCGGGGCGGCCGCCGGGGACACCATCGTGCTGCCGTACAACGACCTGCGCGCGGTCGAGGAGGCCTTCGCCGCCGAGGGCCCGCACATCGCCGCGATCATCACCGAGGCCGCCGCCGGCAACATGGGCGTGATCGCCCCGCGTGACGACTTCAACCAGCAGCTCGCCCGGATCGCCCACGCGCACGGCGCCCTGCTCATCGTCGACGAGGTGATGACCGGGTTCCGGGTCTCCCGCGCCGGCTGGCACGGCCTCGACCCGTCGGATGCCGACCTGTGGACGTACGGGAAGGTCATGGGGGGTGGGCTGCCCGCCGCGGCGTTCGGCGGGCGCGCGGAGATCATGGCGAAGCTGGCCCCGGCCGGCCCGGTCTACCAGGCCGGCACGCTCTCCGGAAACCCGCTGGCCTGCGCCGCCGGCCTGGCCACGCTCCGGCTGGCCGACGACGCGCTCTACCGCCGCCTCGACGAGACGGCCGCCACCGTGGGCAAGCTCGCCACCGAGGCGCTGGCCGCCGCCGGGGTCCCGCACCGCCTGTCGTCCGCGGGCAACATGTTCTCGATCTTCTTCACCGACGCCGACGTGGCGGACTACGACAGCGCCCGCACCCAGCAGGTGCCCGCGTTCAAGGCGTTCTTCCACGCCATGCTCGCCGCCGGCGTCTACCTGCCGCCGAGCGCGTTCGAGTCCTGGTTCGTGTCGGCGGCGATCGACGACGCCGCCCTGGACCAGATCGCCGCCGCCCTGCCGACGGCGGCGAACGCGGCGGCAGCGGCAGGACACGGGGGGTAGCGGTGAGCGCGAGGAGTGAGCCGGGTCTGCGAGCCCCGCAGTCGCGAACGAAGGGGGCACAGGCGTGAGCGAGACGGTGGTCCACGTGCTGCGGCACGGCGAGGTGTACAACCCGGACGGCATCCTCTACGGCCGGCTGCCCGGTTTCCGCCTCTCCGAACTGGGCGTCCAGATGGCCAAGGCGGCCGCCCAGGCGCTCGCCGAGCGGACCGTGGTGCACGTCGTGGCCAGCCCGCTCGAGCGCGCCCAGCAGACCGCCGAGCCGATCGCCGCGCAGTTCGGCCTCCCGGTCGGGGTGGACGAGCGGCTGATCGAGAGCGCGAACTGGTTCGAGGGCAAGAAGGTCTCCCCGGGCGACGGCTCGTTCCGCGACCCGCGCAACTGGTGGGTGCTCCGCGACCCGGTCACCCCGTCCTGGGGCGAGGCCTACCGGGTGATCGCCGAGCGGATGTTCGCGGCGCTGCACGCCGCCCGGATCGCCGCCGAGGGGCGGGAGGCCGTGCTCGTCTCCCACCAGCTCCCGATCTGGACCCTGCGCCGCTACGTCGAGCGCAAGCGGCTCTGGCACGACCCGCGCAGGCGGCAGTGCGGCCTGGCCAGCCTCACCTCGTTCCACTTCGACGGCGCCAAGATCGCCGGTATCGGCTACTCCGAGCCCGCCGCCCACCTGATCGCGATCTCGCCGACCGCCCGGACAGCCAAGGGAGCCTGATGCGCACCCGGAGGCTCGTCGCCGCCCTGCTCGCCGCCGTCACCGCCGGTACGGCGCTGGTCGGCTGCTCCTCCGGCAGCGAGGAGAGCCGCTGCGCGAGCGACGGCGTCACCATCACCTGCGCGCCCGACCAGCGGTCGAAGACGCCGAAGGTGAGCGGCGAGCTGCTCACCGGCGGCAGCTACGACATCTCCCAGGCCCGCGGCCAGGTGGTCGTGGTCAACTTCTGGGGCTCCTGGTGCGCGCCCTGTCGCGCGGAGGTCGACGACCTGGAGGCCACCTACCAGGCCACCAAGGCCTCCGGGGTGGCCTTCCTCGGCATCAACGTGCAGGACAGCAAGGACAAGGCGCTCGCCTTCGAGGAGGGCCGGGTCACCTACCCGAGCCTCTTCGACCCGGCCAGCCGGCAGGCGCTCAACTTCGACATCCCGCCCAACACCACGCCGGCGACGGTCGTGCTGGACCGGGACGGCCGGGTCGCCGTGGTGATCCGCCGGGCGATCACCCGGGACGAACTGCAGCCCGTCGTCGAGCGGGTCGCGGCCGAGCAGCCGTCCGGATCCCGCTGATGGGCGAGACGTTCCGCCAGCTCGCCGAGTCCGGCCCGGTGCTGCTGGCCGTCGGGGCCGCGGCGCTCGCCGGGCTGGTCAGCTTCCTCTCCCCGTGCGTCCTGCCGCTGATGCCCGGCTACCTGTCGTACGTCACCGGGCTGGCCGGGGCGGACCTGGAGGGCCGGACCCGGACGGCGGCCCCGGCACCCGCGGCTGCCGAGCCGACCGGCGGCGGCGTGGCGGTCGCGGCACCCCCGGCGCCGGCCCGCTCGGCCGCCGCGGTGAAGGGGCGGGTTCTCGCCGGCACGCTGCTCTTCATCGGCGGCTTCACCGCCGTGTTCGTCGCCACCGCGATCCTCTTCTCCGGCGTCGGCAAGCTCTTCTTCCAGTACGAGCGCACGCTGGAGATCGTCATCGGCGCGCTCATCGTGGTGCTCGGGCTCGGCTACCTGGGCGTGGTCCCCGGCATGCAGCGCGAGTTCCGCATCCGGCGGCTCCCCGCCGCCGGGCTGCTCGGCGCCCCCGTCCTCGGCGCGGTCTTCGCGCTGAGCTGGCTGCCGTGCACCGGCCCGACCCTCGGCGCGGTGCTCGGCATGGCCACCGTCGACGGGCGGACCGACCGGGCGGTGCTGCTCGCCGTGGCGTACTGCCTCGGGCTGGGGGTACCGTTCGTCGTCTTCGGGCTGGGCTTCCACCGCCTGCTCGGGGTCTTCCGCGCCGTCCGGCGCAACAGCCGCTGGGTCACCCGGATCGGCGGCGCACTGCTGATCCTGATCGGCGTGGCGCTGGTCACCGGCGGCTGGCAGGACTTCGTGATCTGGTTGCAGACGCACGTGGGCGTGGGCGAGGTGAGCATCTGATGACGACCGTGGACGACCGGCCGGCCGCGCCGCCCGCCGGAGCGCCCCGTCGCCGGGTCAACCCGGTGCTGGCCCTGCTGCGCAACTCGTGGCGGCAGCTCACCAGCATGCGTACCGCGCTGATCCTGCTCTTCCTGCTCGCGATCGCCGCCATTCCCGGCTCGGTGCTGCCGCAGCGCGGGGTCAGCCCGGAGAAGGTCAACGAGTACTTCGTCGACCACCCCGACCTGGCACCCCGGCTCGACCAGCTCGGCATGTTCGAGGTCTTCGGCTCGGTCTGGTTCTCCGCGATCTACCTGCTGCTCTTCACCTCGCTGGTCGGCTGCATCCTGCCCCGGGCCCGCGACCACGTCCGCGCGCTGCGGATGCGGCCGCCCGCCGCCCCGAAGCGCCTGGAGCGGCTGCCCCAGCACGCCGTGCTGGAGGCCCCGGCCGCCGCCGACCCCGAGGCGATCGCGGCGGTGCTGCGCCGGCGACGCTGGCGGGTCACCGTCCGCGGCAACGAGGTCTCCGCCGAGAAGGGCTACCTCAAGGAGACCGGCAACCTGCTCTTCCACGTCTCGCTGGTCGCCGTCCTGCTCGGGGTCGCGCTCGGCTCCTGGTACGGCTGGCACGGCAACCGGATCCTGGTGGCCGGCGCCGACAACGCCTTCTGCAACACCCGCCAGCAGTACGCCGAGGCGTCGCTCGGCCCGCGCGTGGACAGCGCCGACCTGCCCGGGTTCTGCCTCACCCTGGACAGGTTCGAGGCGGACTACCTGTCCTCCGGGCAGGCGTCCCGCTACTGGGCCACCGTGACCGTGGACCACCTGGACGACGGGTCTACCCGCACCGCCGGCTTCTCGGTCAACTCGCCGCTGCGGCTCGGCTCGGCCAACGTCTACCTGCTCGGCAACGGGTACGCGCCGATCCTGAAGTACACCGACAAGTACGGCCGCACCCAGACCAGCACGGCGCCGTTCCTGCGGACCGGCGACGCGAACGCCACCGAGGAGGGCGTCGCCGCGTTCCCGGACGCGAACGTCGACCCGAAGACGGGGAAGCGCGCCCCGGACCAGCAGGTCGCCTTCGACGGGCTCTACCTGCCCACCGCACCGGACCGCGCGCCGTTCGTCTCCTCCCAGTTCCCCGCGGAGCGGAACCCGGCGGTGGTGCTGGCCGCGTACCGGGGCAACCTGGGGCTGGACGCCGGCATCCCCGGTTCGGTCTACCAGCTCGACCAGCGGCAGATCAGCAGCGGCAAGCTGAAGCAGATCGGCGACAAGAAGCTCGGCCTCGGCGAGAAGTGGACCCTGGACGACGGCAGCACGCTGGAGTTCGTGGGCACCCAGCCGTACATCACCATTTCGGTCCGGCACGCCCCCGGCCAGACCATGATGCTGGTCGCCTGCGGCACGCTGCTCCTGGGCCTGATGGGCTCGCTGTTCGCCCGGCGGCGCCGGGTCTGGTTCCGGATTTCGGCCCCCGAGGGCGGATCTCCGACAAGCGGTAGTAGCTTGGTGGAGGCCGGTGGGCTCCCGCGCACCGAGCATCCGGGGTTCGCCGACGAGTTCGCGCAGCTCGTCGCCGCGGTCAGCGACGACGGGCGGGACGACCGGCGGGCGCGAGAAGGAGACGAGTGATGTCCGCACTCTCCGACCAGCTGGTCACGTTCGCGATCCTGGCGTACCTGGTCGCGATGATCAGCCACGCCGTCGAGTACGCCCTGGGCAACGCCCGGAAGGTGCCGGCGGCCGCCCCGGCGCGGGAGCTGGTCGGCGCTGGCGTCGGTGGCTCCGGCGGGACGGTCGAGGAGCCGGTCACCCCGGCTCCGACCCGACCCGACCGCTCCGCCGCCCGCGCCGTGCTGGCCGGGCGGATCGCCGCCTGGATCACCACGCTCGCCGCCGCGCTGCACCTGGGCGCGGTGGTCACCCGGGGCATCGCCGCCGAGCGGATGCCCTGGGGCAACATGTACGAGTTCGTGCTGACGGTCACCTGGATCGGGGCCGCGGCCTGGCTCGCGGTGCTCTGGAAGCAGCCGTCGCTGCGCCGGCTCGGGCTGTTCCTGACCCTGGTCATGGTGCTGCTGCTGGCGTTCGCCGAGCTGAAGCTCTATGTGCAGGTCGTGCCGCTGATGCCGGCGCTCCAGTCGTACTGGTTCATCATCCACGTGTCGACGATCATCTTCGCCTCGGGCATCTTCCTGCTGGGCGTGGTGCCGGCCGTGGCGTACCTGATGCGGGCCGGCTGGGAGCGGGGGAAGCGGAGCTTCCCGTACACCCTGGCCCGGCGGCTGCCGGCGGCGGCCGGCCTGGAGCGGCTGACCTTCACGCTGCACGCCTTCGCCTTCCCGGTCTTCACCTTCGCGGTGATCGCCGGGGCCATCTGGGCCGAGGCGGCCTGGGGTCGCGCCTGGGGCTGGGACCCGAAGGAGACCTGGGCGTTCATCTCCTGGGTGGTCTACGCGGGCTACCTGCACGCCCGGGCCACGCCGAGCGTCAAGCGCAACGTGGCCACCTGGATCGCCGTCGTGGGCTTCCTGACCATGCTGATGAACCTGTTCGGGGTCAACTTCTTCTTCACCGGCCTGCACTCCTACGCCGGCGTCTGACCCACGCGCCCGGAGCGCCACGATCCGGAGAGTCTCTCGGCGTCACCCGCCGAACCAGCCGGGGACGTCGAGGCGGAAGACGTCGGCCGGGACCATCCGGCGCAGGTCGTCCTCGATCGCGGCGACCCGGTCCGCGCCCAGGGCGGCTGCCCAGCGGTCGCGCAGCTCGTCGAAGACGACAGCCGAGCGCCGCAGCCCGTCGTGGCCCTTCGCCGTCATCCGGACCAGCTTGCGCCGGGCGTCGGCGGGGTCGTCGGCGCGTTCCAGGTAGCCGAGCGCGACCAGGCGGTCGATGGTCTTGCCTGCCGCCTGCTTCGAGACGCCGAGGCGCTGGCCCAGGTCGGAGGCGGTGGTGCCGGCGGGGCCGACGGCCTGGAGCACGAAGCCGTGGGCCGGCCGCAGCTCGGGGTGCCCCTGCCGGGCCAGCTCGGCGTGCAGGTCGTCGATGAGCGTACGGAAGCCGGCGAGCAGGAGCAGTGGGAGCGCGAAGCCCGGGCGGTCAGGCGTTGCCATGTTCGACAACCTCGTTTACTATTTCGTCAACCACGTTGACTATCGTACGTGAGGGGAACCGTCATGTCCCGGCCGGTCTTCACCGCCCACACCCCCGACACCGCACCCGCCGCCGCCCGTCCCACCATGGCCGGCGTCCAGCGCAAGCTCGGTCACCTGCCCGGCGCGGTGGCCCTGATGGCCGAGTCGCCCGAGCTGCTCAAGGGCTTCCTCACCGCGAACGCCGCCTTCGAGTCCACCGACCTCGACCCGGTCGCCCGGGAGGTGGTCGTGCTGACGGTGGCCACCCGCAACGAGTGCCACCTCTGCGTGGCCATGCACACCGCGACGCTCACCCGGCACGGCGCGGCGCCCGAGCTGATCGAGGCGCTCCGGGCCGGTGCCGCACTGCCCGACCCGCGCCTGGAGGCGCTGCGGCGGTTCGCCGTCGCCGTGCTCGACCACCGGGGCGCCGTCCCGGACGACGAGCTGGACGCCTTCCTCGGCGCCGGCTGGCAGCGCCGGCACGCGCTGGACGTGGTGCTCGGCGTCGGCACGTACACGATCTCGACCTTCGCCAACCGCCTAACCGACGCCCCGCTCGACCCGCCGCTGGCCGGCTATGCGTGGGAGCCGGCCGCCTGACCGGTGAGGAGGGGACCCTGCTCCGCCGGAGGCGTCGACAGGGGTCCCCTCCCCACATCACAGGCCCCGGCGTGGGCAGTGCGGGAAGCCGTGCGGGAGACTGGCGGGCATGGCGGCTCGTGGCTTCCCGTACACCGATCTCAAGGACTTCCTCGCGGCGCTGGAAGCCGCGGGCGAGCTGCGGCGGGTGACCGTCCCGGTCGACCCCACGCTGGAGATCAGCGAGGTGGTCACGCGGACCGTCCGCGACGGCGGCCCGGCACTGCTCTTCGAGCGGCCCACCCGGGGCGAGATGCCGGTGGCGATCAACCTGTTCGGCACCGAGAAGCGGATGGCCATGGCGCTCGGCGTCGAGACGCTGGACGAGATCGGCCAGCGGATCGGCGCGATGATCAAGCCGGAGCTGCCGGTCGGCTGGTCCGGCATCCGCGAGGGCCTGGGCAAGGTGATGCAGCTCAAGTCGCTGCCGCCGCGCAAGGTCAAGACCGCACCCTGCCAGCAGGTGGTCTACCGCGGCGACGACGTCGACCTCAACCGGCTGCCCGGCCTCCAGGTCTGGCCCGGCGACGGCGGGATCTTCCACAACTTCGGGCTGACCCACACCAAGCACCCGGAGACCGGCAAGCGCAACCTCGGCCTCTACCGGCTCCAGCAGCACAGCCGGAACACCCTCGGCATGCACTGGCAGATCCACAAGGACTCCACGGCCCACCACGCGGTCGCCGAGCGGCTCGGCCAGCGGCTCCCGGTGGCCATCGCGATCGGCTGCGACCCGGTCGTCTCGTACGCGGCGACCGCGCCGCTCCCCGGCGACATCGACGAGTACCTGTTCGCCGGCTTCCTGCGCGGCGAGCGGGTGGAGATGGTCGACTGCCTGACCGTGCCGCTGCAGGTGCCGGCGCACGCCCAGGTGGTGCTGGAGGGCTACCTGGAGCCCGGCGAGCGGCTGCCCGAGGGCCCGTTCGGCGACCACACCGGCTTCTACACCCCGGTCGAGCCGTTCCCGGTGCTGCACGTCGAGACGATGACCATGCAGCGCGACCCGGTCTACCACTCGATCATCACCTCGAAGCCGCCGCAGGAGGACCACGGCCTCGGCAAGGCCACCGAGCGGATCTTCCTGCCGCTGCTCAAGCTGATGATCCCGGACATCGTCGACTACGACCTGCCGGCCGCCGGGGTCTTCCACAACTGCGCGATCGTCTCGATCCGCAAGCGCTACCCGAAGCACGCGCAGAAGGTGATGAACGCGATCTGGGGCGCGCACCTCATGTCGCTGACCAAGCTGATCGTGATCGTCGACGAGGACTGCGACGTGCACGACTACAACGAGGTCGCGTTCCGCGCCTTCGGCAACGTCGACTACGCCCGCGACCTCCTGGTCACCGAGGGCCCGGTGGACCACCTGGACCACGCCTCGTACCAGCAGTTCTGGGGCGGCAAGGCGGGGCTCGACGCGACCCGCAAACTGCCCACCGAGGGCTACACCCGGGGCTGGCCCGAGGAGATGACCATGTCGCCCGAGGTGGTCTCGCTGGTCGACAAGCGCTGGAAGGAGTACGGCATCTGATGGCCACCGTCGCCGAGGTCCCGGTGGAGCGTCCGGGCCGGGTCAAGTCCTTCCTCAAGCTGGTCGCGATCGAGCACTCGGTCTTCGCACTGCCGTTCGCGTACCTGTCGGCGCTGACCGCCATGCGGGTCGACGGCGGGCGGGTGCGCTGGCTCGACCTGCTGCTGATCACCGTGGCGATGGTCGGCGCGCGGACGTTCGCCATGGCCGCCAACCGGATCCTCGACCGGCGGATCGACGCGCGGAACCCGCGTACCGCCAACCGGGAGCTGGTGACCGGGGCGGTGAGCGTGCGGACCGCCTGGACCGGCGCGGCCGTCGCGCTGGTGGTCTTCCTTGCCGCCGCCGCCCTGCTCAACCCGCTCTGCCTGGCGCTCGCCCCGCTCGCCGTGGTGCCGCTGGTGGTCTACCCCTACGGCAAGCGGTTCACCAACTGGCCGCACGCCATCCTGGCGGTCGCCCAGGCGGTCGGCCCGGTCGGCGCCTGGCTGGCGGTCACCGGCACCCTCGCCGGCTCCGGGCCGGCCTGGCTGCTCGGCGCGGCCGTCGGCCTCTGGATCGGCGGCTTCGACCTCATCTACGCGTGCCAGGACTCCGAGATCGACCGGGAGATCGGGGTGCACAGCGTCCCGGCCCGCTACGGCCGGCGCTTCGCGCTGCACGCCTCGACCGTCGCGCACGTGGTGACCTTCGCGCTGTTCATCTGGTTCGGCGCGCTGGTCGGCTTCGGCTGGCTCTGGTGGATCGGGCTGGCGTTCACCGCGGTCGCCTTCGGCTACCAGCACCTGGTGGTCAGCCCGACCGACCTGAGCAAGGTCAACCGGGCGTTCTTCACCGCCAACGGCTTCGTCGGCATCGCGCTCTTCGTCTTCGCGCTGCTGGACCTGGTGGTGCGCCTCGGCCTGCGCCCCTGAGCGGGCGTCACCCGGCCACCGGATAGCGGGCGCTCTCCAGCGTCCAGTCGACGGTGCCCCGGACCGCGTTGGCCAGCCCGTCGAGGTGGGCGGCGACCGACTCGTCCAGCGCCGGCCCGAACGACGGCACCGCGGCGCTCAGCGCCATGAAGCGGGCCATCTCCGCGCGCCAGCGCGCGGCGACCAGGTCCACCGCGGCCGGCACCGGCACGCCCCGCTCGCCGGCGACCGCCAGCACGAGGTTGTGCCCCCCGGCGGTGGCCCGGTCGCGCTCCAGCGAGGCCAGGTCGTTGTACCAGGAGAGCAGGTCGTTGGCGAGGTCGGCGAGCCGGCGCAACGCGGGATGGTGGTAGACGGCGTCCGGCAGCGGCCGCCGGGCGGCGAACTCGATCAGGGGGTACGACACGTACGCCGCCGAGGTGGCCCGGCGCAGTTGCACGTACTCGGCGACGCCCGGTGGCCGCCCGGCGGAGGTGGCGACCGCCTCCCGCCAGGCGCCGTCGAGGTGGTCGGCGACGGCGTCGGCGAAGCGCAGCCGCCAGCGGGCCGGCATCCGGCGCCGGGGTTCCCGCCACGCCTGGACCAGCAGCCGGCGCAGCGGACCGGAGAAGCCGGGATGGCGCGCCCGGGGACCCTCCCGGAGCAGGGCCAGCGCCCCGTCACGCAGCGCGCGGATCTGTGCCGGGGCCAGCCGGTCCCGGCCCTCGCAGGCGTCGTCCACCAGGAAGAACCAGGTGAACAGGGCGGCCAGTGCGCGCAGGTCGGGCTCGGTGGCGTCCGGGTAGAGGCGGCCGGCGTAGCGGGCGAAGCCGGCCCGGGCCAGCCGCTCCCGCATGGCCGGGTCCAGCGGCAGGCCGAGCCGGTCGAGCTGGCCGATCAGCCACTCCTGCACCGCGTCGGCGTGCGGGGAGAGCCGGGGCGGGATCGGGCATTCGGACCGCAACGCTCGCAGCACCGCCGCCGTCATCACCGGTCCCTTCCATGGACGTGGATTGCCCACGGCAGAATCCCACGTTCCCGGTACGGCTGGCGACCCGGCGGACAAGCGGGACACTGTGCCGGGGGGTGGCCGCCCGGCGTCCGGGCCGACCAGGCAGGCTGGACGGTATGCGCGAACCATGGGTGGTCGGCGTCTCCGGGGCCTCCGGCACGCCGTACGCGGCCGCGGTCGTCCGGGGCCTGCTCGACGCCGGCCAGGCGGTGGATCTGATCGTCTCCCGGGCCGCCCGGCTGACCATCCTCGACGAGACCGGACGGGCGTTCCGGGACGGACACTGGGCCGAGGACCTGGCCGCCTGGCTGGGCCGCGACCTCGCCGACGACGATCTGCGGCACTGGCCGGCCGGTGACCTGGCCGCCGGCCCGAGCAGCGGCTCCTACCGGGTTCGCGGCATGGCGGTCGTCCCGGCCAGCACGGCGGCGTGCGCCGGCATCGCGATCGGGCTGTCCAAGGATCTGCTGCAGCGGGCCGCCGAGGTGAACCTCAAGGAACGGCGGCCGGTGGTCGTCGTGCCCCGGGAGACGCCGGTGACCCGCAGTCACCTGGAGCACCTCATCGCGCTGCACGACGCCGGCGCCGTGGTGCTGCCGGCCAGCCCCGGCTTCTACGGGGCCGGGGCGGCGGCCTCCGCGCAGCAGCTGGTCGACTTCGTGGCCGGCAAGGTGCTGGACGCGCTCGGCGTGCCGCACACCCTGTTCCGGCGCTGGTCCGGCGAGCTGGCCGCGGCCCGGCGGGACGCGGACCGGACCTGACCGCGCTGGTCGGGGCGCTTCGGCACGCGGGCCGGCCGCCGGCCGGCCCGCGTCCCGATCGGTTCCGCCTCAGTACATTCCGGCGTTGGCCGGGCCCGGGCCGGTCGAGGCGGTCGGCCCCATGTTCCGCGGCCTGCCCATGTCCTCCGCCTCGTCCAGCATGCCCTCCCCCTCAAGCAGGGCCCGCACCTCGGATTCCCGAAACCGGCGATGCCCGCCTGGAGTCCGGATGCTGCCGATCCGGCCGGCCGCTGCCCACCTGGTCACGGTCTTCGGGTCAACCCGAAACAGCGCGGCGACCTCACCCGGTGTCAGCAGGCGATCTCCAGTGTCCACAGCCCCCTCCTCGCGTCGACGAAGCCCCCGGCTGAACACACTGCCCCCGGCCGGTGCGAGCCCAGAGCCGTCATGAGGGACGTATGGCAATTACAGCACCAGCGACCTGGCGTGTCCGCCAAACGCGAAAAACGCACACAGTGAGAAGTTAATGAGAAGTTAGTAAATGCTACCGGCGCAGAACCCCCGTGACGGCACGTTTGTGAATGGCAACGCGACGTCATGTTCAACTGATGCCGAGCGTCGGGCGTTACGCGCGAAAGGATAGGGTCACTCTCCGTGGACGCGATCGACCTGAGCCTCGTCGAGCTGTTGCGGGGCAACGCCCGCCTGTCGTACGCCGAACTGGCCCGCCAGGTCGGCCTCTCCGCCCCGGCCGTGCACGAGCGGGTCGGCAAGCTGGAGTCGGGCGGGGTCATCCGGGCGTACCGGGCCGAGGTGGAACCGGAGGCGATCGGGCTCGGGGTCACCGCGCTGATCGGCATCGTGGAGGACTCGACCGCCGACACCGACGACGTGCTGGCGGCGTTCCGGCAGATGCCGGAGATCGAGTCCTGCTACTTCATGGCAGGCGTCGAGTCCTTCCTGCTGAAGGCCCGGGTGGGCACCATCGCCGAGCTGGAGCAGCTCATCGTCCGGCTGAACCGGACCCCCGGGGTGGCCTCCACCCGCACCGGCATCGCCCTGTCGACCAAGTGGGAGAACCGCCCGCAGCCGTTGGAATCCGCCACCTCCTGAGCGCCGCGCTCTGGTCCCGGCCGGCCCGGGGGCGCTACGGTGCGCCGATGACGACTCCAGGGCGGGGCGCGGCCGTGGTGACCGGGGCGGCCGGCGGACTGGGCCGGGCGATCGCGAGGGCGCTGCACGCCGACGGCTGGCGGGTGCTGCTCACCGACGTGGACGCCGACGCCGTGGCCGCCGCGGCGGCGCCGCTGGGCGGCTGGTCCCGCGCGCTCGACGTCCGCGACGAGGCGGCCTGCGCGGAGGTGGCCGCCGAGGCGGCCGGGGCGCCCGGCGGGCTCGGGCTCTGGGTCAACAACGCCGGCATCCTGGCCACCGGGCCGTCCTGGACGCACGACGCGGCGACCCGGCGCCGGCTCGTCGAGGTGAACGCGCTGGGCGCCATGAACGGCACGCACGCCGCCCTGACGGTGATGCGGGCGCAGGCCCACGGGCACGTGCTCAACGTCGTCTCGCTGGCCGGGCTGATCGCCGCCCCCGGCGAGACCGTCTACGCGGCCAGCAAGCACGCCCTGCTGGCGTTCAGCCTCGGCACCCTGTCCGACCTGCGGATGGCGGGCGTCCGGGGCGTACACGTGTCGTGCCTGTGCCCGGACGGGATCTGGACGCCGATGCTGCACGACAAGCTCGACGACCCCGGCGCCCTGGCCTCCTTCACCGGGTCGCTGCTGACCCCCGAGCGGGTCGCGGCGCGGGCCGTGCGGCTGGCCCGGCGGCCCCGGCCGGTGGTCAGCCTGCCACGCTGGCGCGGCGCCCAGGTGCGGCTCCTGGACGCCTTCCCCCGGCTGGCCCTGGCCCTCACCCCGGTGGTCCGGGCCGCCGGCCGGGCCGGTCAGCGCCGGCAGGCGCGCCGGGTCCGTCCCGACGCGAGCCCACCTCGCTTGTAACGTTGCCGTCGTGACTCATCTCGACCGGTGTGACGAGGCCAGCCGGAGCTGGGTGACCGAGGCGATCGCCACGGTCGAGGCGGACGCCAACCGCTCCGCCGACACCCACCTCCTGCCCTTCCCGCTGCCCCGGGAGTGGGGCATCGACCTCTACCTCAAGGACGAGTCGGTGCACCCCACCGGCTCGCTCAAGCACCGGCTGGCCCGCTCGCTGTTCCTGTACGGGCTCTGCAACGGCTGGATCGGCCCGGAGACCACGATCGTCGAGGCGTCCTCCGGCTCCACCGCCGTCTCCGAGGCGTACTTCGCGCGGATGCTCGGGCTGCCGTTCATCGCGGTCATGCCCGCCTCCACCTCGCCCGAGAAGATCGCCCAGATCGAGTTCCAGGGCGGCCGCTGCCACCTGGTGCAGGACCCGGCCAAGGTGGTCATCGAGGCGCGCTGGCTCGCCGAGGACACCGGCGGGCACTACATGGACCAGTTCACCTACGCCGAGCGGGCCACCGACTGGCGGGGCAACAACAACATCGCCGAGTCGATCTACGCGCAGCTCGCCCTGGAGCGGCACCCCGTGCCGGCCTGGATCGTGGTGGGCGCCGGCACCGGCGGCACCAGCGCCACGATCGGCCGGTACGCCCGCTACCGCCGGCTGCCCACCAAGCTCTGCGTGGTCGACCCGGAGAACTCCGCGTTCTACCCGGCCTGGCAGGCCGGCGACTGGTCGGTCCGCACCGACAAGGGCTCCCGGATCGAGGGGATCGGCCGGCCCTGCGTCGAGGCGTCCTTCCTGCCCAGCGTGGTGGACCGGATGACGCAGGTGCCGGACGCCGCGTCGCTGGCCGCCATGCGCGCCGGCTCGGCGGTGCTGGGCCGCCGGGTGGGCGGCTCCACCGGCACCAACCTCTGGGGCGCGTTCGGGCTGATCGCGGAGCTGCTCGCCGCGGGCCGGACCGGCTCGGTGGTCACCCTGATCTGCGACCCGGGCGACCGCTACGCGCACACCTACTACGCCGACGAGTGGGTGGCCGCGCAGGGCCTCGACCTCGCCCCGCACCTGGCCACCATCGACCGCTTCCTGTCCAGCGGCGCCTGGCCGGCCTGAGGAGTCAGCGCGGGTCGATCCGCTCGGCCAGCCCCGGGTAGCGCACCACGAAGCCCTCCGCGTCCACGTCCAGGTCGGCCGTGAACGAGTCGCTGGCGTAGCGGACCCGCCCCGGGCCGAGCGAGGTGTAGACCTGCTCGGCGGGGAGCACCGCGAGGCCGGGCAGCAGCACCCAGGCGGCGGTGATGCTCCGCGGCTGGTCGGCGGGGCCCCGAGCCAGGTCGAGCCGGCGCACCGGCAGGGTGTTGGTCAGCGGCGAGCCGCCCAGGTCGACGTCGAGTGCCCCGGCCAACCGGTCCGGGTCGTCGGTGCCCGGCAGCCCGGCCGGCGGATGCCCGGCGGCGCGCAACGCCGCGTCCAGGTCACCTTCCTCGCCGGTGCGCACCCGCCACCCGTCGCCGGTCCGTTCCAGGCGTACGCTCCGCGACCAGCCCGCACCCTCGGCGGCGACCTCCAGCCGGCTGGTCGACCAGTCCGCGCCCACGGTCAGCTGGTAGCGGCAGGTGTAGGGAATCGGGTCGACGGCCAGCGCCACGCCCTGCGCGGTGAGCCCCTGCCGGTCGTCGAGCAGCACGTGCTCCGAGCCGGCGGTGTCGGTCCGGGACCAGAAGAGCGACTTCGGCATGGTCGGCATGAACCGGACGTTACGCGACCGGGCGGGCACCGGCAGAGGATGCGCGAACGCCGCCGCCGAGCGGTGGCTCGACGGCGGCGTTCGGTGTTCGCGGGCCGGATCGGCCCGGGATCAGTGGGTGCGGGCCGGCGGCCGGCCGCCGAAGCCCCGCCGGTCGTCGCGCGGCCGGTCCTCGCGGCCCCGCGCCTCCGGCCGGAAACCGCCCCGGCGCTCGGCCGGACGGAAGTCGCCCCGCTCGCCGAAGCGCCGCTCACCCCGGCCGTCGCGGTCGCCGAAGCGCCGCTCGCCCTGCGGACGGTCCTCGTAGCGGCGGCCGTGGTCGCCGTGGGTGCGGCCGCCGTCCCGATCACCGTAGTTGCGGCCGCCGTCCCGGTCGCCGTACGCCCGCCCGCCGTCCCGGTCGCCGTACGCGCGTCCGCCGGCGGGCCGGTCGTCGTGGCGCCGGTCGCCTCGGCCGTCGCGGTCGTAACCCCGGCCGCCGGTCGGCCGGTGCTGGTCGCGCCCGGTCCGGTCGGCGAAGTGGCGGTCGCCCGAGGGCCGCCCGGCGCCGCGCTCGTCGCGGTCGGCGAAGGCCCGGTCACCCCGGTCGCCGAAGCGCCGGTCACCGCGCCCGTCCCGGTCGGAGCCCGCCCGGTCGGCGTAGCGCCCCTCCCGGCCGAAGCCGCCGCGGTCCGCGTAGCGCCGCTCGCCGAAGCCCCGGTCGTCGCGGTCCCCGAAGCGCCGCTCGCCGGCGCCCCGGTCGTAGCCCCGGCCGCCCGTCGGGCGGTCGCCGTCGCGGCGGTCGCCCCGCTCGAAGCTCCGGCCGGCCGGCCGGTCGCCGAAGCGGCGCTCGCCGCGCCCGTCCCGGTCGCCGAAGCGGCGCGGGCCGCCCCGGCGCGGCTCCGGCTCGTCGCGGACCGGCACGCCGCTGGGCTCGCGGGCCCCGGTCAGCTCCACCAGCGCCGCGTCGCCGGCGCGGACCCGGGTCTCGGCCGGCTCGACGCCTGCCTTCTCCAGCATGGCCAGCGTGGTCCGGCGCTGCTTCGGCAGCACCAGCGTCGCCACCGCGCCGGACTCCCCGGCCCGCGCGGTGCGACCCGCCCGGTGCAGGTAGTCCTTCGGGTCCTTCGGCGGGTCCACGTGCAGCACCAGCGTCACGCCGTCGACGTGGATGCCCCGGGCCGCCACGTCGGTGGCGACCAGCACGTTCATCCGGCCCTCGCGGAACTCGGCCAGGGTCCGGGTGCGCATCCGCTGGGTCTTGCCGCCGTGCAGGCCGCCGGCCCGCACGCCCACGGCGGCGAGCTGCTCGACCAGCCGGTCGACGCCGAGCTGGGTACGCGCGAAGAGCATGGTGCGACCGTCACGGGCCGCGATGGACGCCGCCACGGCGAACTTGTCGTGCGGCGGGATCAGCAGCAGGTGGTGGTCCATGGTGGACACGGCGGCGGTCGCCGGCGCGGTCGAGTGGGTGACCGGGTCGGTCATGAACCGCTTGACCAGCGAGTCGACGTCGTTGTCCAGCGTGGCCGAGAAGAGCAGCCGCTGGGCGTCCGCCGGCGTCTTCGCCAGCAGCTCGGTGACCTCGGGCAGGAAGCCCATGTCGGCCATCTGGTCGGCCTCGTCCAGCACGGTGATCTCGACGTCGTCGAGGTTGCAGACGCCCCGCTCGATCAGGTCGCCGAGCCGCCCGGGCGTGGCCACGACGATCTCCACGCCGCGGCGCAGCGCGTCGATCTGCCGGTCGTACGGGACACCGCCGACGGCGGTCTTCAGGAAGATGCCGACCGCCTTGCCGAGCGGCACCAGCGCGTCGTTGACCTGCATGGCCAGCTCACGGGTGGGCACCAGCACCAGGGCCCGCGGGTGCAGCGGCCGGGCCCGGTTCCGGTCGGCGAGCCGGGCGATCACCGGCAGGCCGAAGGCGAGGGTCTTGCCCGAGCCGGTCTGGCCCCGGCCGAGCACGTCGCGGCCGGCGAGGGCGTCGGGCAGGGTGGCCCGCTGGATCTCGAACGGGGTGGTGATGCCCTGCCGGGCGAGCGCCTCGACCAGCTGCCGGGGCAGGCCCAGCGCGGCGAAGTCGGGGGTGTCGATGGTCGGGTCGGCGGACGGGGACGTGCCGGAGGCGGCGAACGTGGTCAAGAAATGCCTTTCGAGCGGGGCGCATCTTCGCGATGGCCGCCGCGGCTTCGTCACGCCGCCGATTCGCCCGCAAGATCGCCCATGGGCGCGCAGAGGGCGCGCCGGGTCAGTGATCTCCACAAGTGTACGGCGGTCCGGCGAACCCGCCACCGCAGCGCGAGGGCGTAGTGGGCGGGCTCACCCCGGTCACCTGGTCAGCACGGTGCCGGTGATCCCGCTCAGCGCGTCGTTGGCGAGGAAGACCACCAGCAGGCTGATCGAGACCAGCAGCGCCAGTGCGGCGGCCAGCACGATCACCACCCTGGTGTTGCTGGAGCGGGTGGCCGGGCCGTCCTCGGCCCAGCCCTGGGCCAGGATGTGCCCGGTCAGCGAGCCGGAGTTCTCCAGCGGGTTGCCCTGCGGGAAGGAGACCGTGGCGAAGCCCGGCCCGTCGGTGCCGGCCGACGCCGGCCAGGCCGGCAGGGCCGGCGCCGGAACCGGCGGTGGCGCGGTGGGCAGCGGCGGGGCGGCGGACCGCGCGGTGGCCCACGGCGCGGCGGTGCCCGGCTGACCGGCGCCCGCGAAGGGCGTCGACCCCGGTGTGCCGGTTACGGCGGGCGGCGGCGGGAA